>JAKAFF010000041.1 GCA_021818045.1 bacterium | reverse complement strand
AGACAAAGTTTGGGACTGAAACCCCAAGTGTCGAGATCAGCATGGCGAAGTGATCTTGCCAACGGGCGCGGTGGAGGGCTGCCCAAGTGCCGAGCAAAATCCCCGCGGGGATGGATAACATGAGCGCTTGCAGCCCTAGCTGCGCTGAAATGGGAAACCCTTCGGCGATGAATTGGTTGACGCTGCGCCCTTGATAGACAATTGAGGGGCCCAATTCTCCATGTAAAAGCCCTTTGAGATAAGTAAAATATTGGATCCAAAGGGGTTTGTCGAGACCAAAATAGGTATAAAGCGAGCGCAGAACCTCTTCGGGAATAAACCTGTCTCCAATAAAGGGGTCTCCCGGAATGGCGTGCATCAAAAAAAAAGTTCCCGTAGCTACACACCAAAGGGAAATGAAAAGGATCATTCCTTTTTTGAATAAATAGGAAATCATATTGCTTTTGAATCTACCAAATCCTATAATTCTTGGGCATGCTTCACCGCTTTTCATCGAATAATAAGTTCCATTTTGTCAGCCTTGGCTGCAGTCGCAACCTCGTCGATAGCGAGGTGATGATCGGTCATTTGCTCAAAGCTGGCTACGAAATTACCCAAGAACCAAAGCTTGCCGACTTTCTCGTCGTCAATACTTGTGGTTTTTTGGAAAGCTCTCGCAATGAGGGGATCGAAGTGATTCAAGAATTGTTTGATCTCAAAAAAGAGAGCGGCAAAGTGATTGTGACGGGATGCATGGTGCAAAAACATGCCCTGGAGCTCAAAGAGCGCTTCCCCGAGATCCACTATATGCTAGGTTCTGGCGATGTGGAAAAAATTCTTGAAGCAGTGCAGTCGAAAGAATCTGGCGAAGCGGTCACGAGCGCCAAAAGTTATCTCGAGTGGGGCGAGGTGCCCCGTACTTTGTCTACCCCTAAGCATTATGCCTATTTGAAAATTGCCGAAGGGTGTAAAAAGCGCTGCGCATTTTGCGTGATTCCGACGATCAAGGGGCCTTTAAAGAGCAAAACGCAAGAGCAGGTGTTAAAAGAGTTCCACTCTTTGCTTTCGCAAGGGGTTTTTGAAATCATCTTGATTGCGCAAGATTTGGGCGATTTTGGCAAGGATCGAAAAGAGAAAGGGGCTCTAGCTCAGCTGTTAAAAGAGATGCTCAAAGTCGATCGCGATTTTTGGATCAGGCTGTTGTATCTATACCCAGATGAAATCGATGACGAGCTCATCGCCATCATGAAAAGCGATGCCCGCATTTGCCCTTATCTCGATATGCCCATCCAGCACATCAATAATGACATGCTTAAAGCAATGCACCGCACGACCTCGAAAGAGCAGATTTTGCATACCATTGCCCGCCTGCGAGAGGAGATCCCAGGTGTGGTGATCCGCACGAGTCTCATGGTGGGATTCCCTGGGGAAACTCAGGCGCAATTTGAAGAACTCATCGATTTTGTAAAAACGGGTCAGCTCGATAATGTGGGCATTTTTAAGTTTTCCTTAGAAAAAGAGGCCTATGCCGCCCGCCTTCCCAATCAAATTTCGGAGGAAGTGAAGGAAAAGCGCTTTGCAAAGCTTGCTGCTGTACAGCAAAAAGTGGTGGAAAAAAAGGCCAAACAGACGGTGGGGCGCAAATTGAAGGCAGTTGTAGAGGGGTTTCACCCAGATTCTAACCTGCTTTTGCGCGCCCGCTATAGCGGGCAGTGTCCAGAAATTGATGGACAAATCATCATCAACGATGCAAGACAAGTCACTGGATTTGGCAAAATCTATGATGTAGAAATCACAGGTGCAGCAGGTTACGATCTCATCGGACGCGTCATCGGAGGCAACCGATTAGCATTTGTTTAAAAAAGGGGAAAGAAAAACCTCTTCTCATGCGCCACCATTGGATTTATTCGGGTGCGGTGGCCAAATTCCCATCTTTTGAAGAGAAAAGCGGCTTAGTAGATGTGTACGCACATGACGGGCGCAAACTTGGAATCGCTCTATTCAACAAGGGGCATTCGATTGTCGGCCACATGTTGGCATTTGCGGAAGAGACCATCGATGAAGCTTTGCAAGGGCGGATCCGCTCGGCGTTGCAGCTGCGCCGCCGTTGGTTTGATCCATCTCACACGAATGCATTTCGTTTGATCAATGCAGAAGGAGATGGAATTCCAGGGGTGATTGTCGATTGTTACAACGATGTCTTGATTTTGCAAATCTCTCACCCAGTCATTGACAGCCATTTCAAACCGAAACTCATAGACTATCTGATTCAAGAATGTAAACCTCGCGCTATTTTCGAAAAGTCGACCTCTTTTATGCGGCGCAAAGAGGGGTTGCCTGAGGTTCGCCTGCACCATTATGGAGAACCTGTAACGCAGGTACCCATCTTAGAAAAGGGGCTGCACTTTATGGTCGATCTTGTAGAGGGGCAAAAGACGGGCCTTTTTCTCGATCAACGGGAGATGCGCTCTTTAGTCAAAGAACTTAGTGCAAATCGGCGCGTGCTCAATTGTTTTGCTTATACAGGGGGCTTTTCTGTAGCAGCTCTTGCAGGGGGCGCCCAATTTGTAGATAGCGTTGAAATCAGTGCGAAGTGCGCCCCCCTAGTTGAGCAGAATTTGACGCTAAATCGATTGCAAAATCATCGCTTTATTCAAGAGGATGTATTTGAGTTCTTAAAAAATACACCCTTAGATAGTTACGATCTTATCATCTTAGATCCGCCAGCTTTTGTGAAAAAAAGAGACGATATAGATAAGGCTTTTCGCGCTTACAAGGACCTCAATCGGCACACCATGCAAAAGATGGGGGCAAATACGTTGCTTTTGACTTGTTCGTGTTCGTATCATGTAGGTGAAGAGCTTTTCCAAAATATTTTGTTTCGAGCCGCTGTAGAAGCGGGGCGGCAGGTACGCATTTTGTCACGGCATCGGCAAGCTCTAGATCATTCGATTTCGATCTTTCATCCAGAAAGCGCCTATTTAAAGAGTTTTTTACTACACATCGTTTAAGGTATACACAAATGAGTTCAAACGTTGATTCGTCAGGCCCTGCTGCACCCCCTTGCGGTTTGCGCGCCTATACGGGCCCTATTGAGTCGCCCCTGAAGCAAGAATCTACCGCCTTCAGGCGGGAGAGGTTCAAATATATACAAACAACTTGAAGGATTGTTTTTGTGCTGGCAATTAGAGAACCTCTTCTCTGTGAGCACTGCGGGCTCTAGCGAACCTTGTTCGCGGGTGGTAAAAAAAATATTTTTCCCGATTCTTGAACTTTCTTCGGTACACCTCCTTAGGAAGAGATTTTTTTGCGCAGCAGTTCGTTTACGATTTGAGGGGAGGCCTTGCCGCGGGTGAGTTTCATGACAGCGCCCACTAAAAAAGCAAAAGCTTTGTCTCTTCCCGCTTTAAAATCGATGACAGATTGGGGGTTTTCTCGTAGTACTTGATCGATGATGGGCTCGAGCGAGGCAATGTCGGCGTTCGGTTGATAGTCGGGGTTTTTGGCGATAATGGTCTCGGGATCTAAAGCGGGATTTGCGACCATCTCATCGGCGATTGCTTTGGCGATGCGCCCTGTGATCGTGTTTTGATCGATTAAGGAGACAAGTTTTGCTACATGTTCAGGGGGAATGCCCGATGTGGGCAGGGTCTTTCCCGATTCTTTAAATCTTCCCGCAAACTCGATAGTGATCCAATTGCAAAGTTGCCGCGCATTAGGACATAACTGAAGCGCTTTTTCAAAATAATCGGCAAATGGCTTTTCATTGATCAATGTTGTAGCCGCATATTCTGAGAGTCCTAGATCAAAAACATATCTGCGGAAGCGATCTTGTGGCAATTCGGGAAGATGGGATCTGATCTCGTCGATGTAGCTTTGTGTTAAGACGATGGGAGGCAAATCGGGCTCTGGAAAATAGCGGTAGTCATCGGAACTTTCTTTACTGCGCATGAGGATGGCTTGTTTCAGTCCTGGGTCCCAGCGGTATGTGCCAGGTGGAATGAGCTCGAGATGGGGCGTGTGGGGGTGGTCTAGATAGAGCTTGATTTGGCGCCGAATCTCTGATTGAAGCGCCATCTCCATGAAGGTAAAGGAGTTCATATTCTTGATTTCAATGCGAGGCCGTAGAGTCTTTTCTCCTTTCAGGCGTACCGAAACGTTGGCATCCATGCGAAGGCTTCCCTCCTCCATGTTGCAATCTGACGCATCGATGTAGAGCAAGATGGCGCGTATTGCCATGGCGTAAGCTGCAGCCTCTTGGGGAGAGTGGATGCAGGGCTCTGAAACAATTTCAATGAGTCCCGCTCCTGCACGATTGTAATCAACTCCTGCAAATGTGCTAAAGTGCTTAAGCATACCTGCGTCATCTTCAATATGGGCGCGATTGATCCGAAATGTCTTACCTAAAGTTTCGATCTGGCCGCCGCGGATGAGGGGGGTATCGAATTGGGTGATCTGAAAGTTGCGGGGACTATCTGGATAGAAATAGGATTTTCGATCAAAGGTGCTGACCAAAGATATTTTCGCGCCAATTGCAAGACCGAACTGGACGGTCTTGTGCACGACCTCCTTATTCAAGACGGGCAAAGCCCCAGGCTGCCCTGTGCAGACAGAGGAGATGTTGACGTTGGGTTCATCTCCAAAGCGGTTGGGCGCTGAGCTAAAAATCTTTGTGCGTGTATTGAGCTGAGCATGGATCTCAAGACCAATGACCGGCTCCCAAAGATGCAGCGGAAGATCTTCACTCATAGGCTCCTGGAATTTTGGCGTGGCGTGTCGCCATCTCGTATGCGTAGGCGTATTGCATGAGAGCTACATCGCACATTTGCGGTCCTAAGAACTGGACCCCAAGCGGCATGCCGCGCCCATCATATCCTGAAGGGACGCTGATGGCGGGGAGCCCTGCGAGGTTCGCAGGAACTGTAAAGATATCTTGCAAATACATCTCTACAGGATCGCTAATCGCTCTATGTTTGAAAGCGCCTGATGTGGCGACAGGAATCATGATGGTGTCACACTTTGCAAAGGCTGTATCAAAAGCATCCAACATCAAAGTGCGCACCTTTTGCGCTTTTTTGTAATAAGCATCTTGGTAGCCAGCAGATAGTACATAGGTACCGAGCATGATCCGTTTTTTGACCTCGCGCCCAAAACCCTCTTTTCGAGAATAATCGTAGATCTCTTCGAGAGTGGTCGCGCTCTTGGAACGCAGCCCATACCGAATGCCGTCAAAACGGGCGAGATTGGTCGAGGCCTCAGCTGTTGCCAGGATGTAGTACACGGCGATGGAGTATTTGAGAATATCGAGATCGATCTCAATGATTTTCGCGCCTAAATTTTGCATCGCGTCTATAGCTTGCTGAAAATTGGCTTTTGCCTCCGGACTCAAGGTTTGTAAAAAATGCCATGGAACGCCAATAACGGTTCCCTTTTCCAAATGAGGGGAGAGGGGGTAAGTTTCCGCTGGTAGATCAAGAGAGGTGGCATCTTGTGAACAATGTCGGCCGATGACCTCCATCATGAGAGCTGCATCTTCAACAGAAGTTGTTAAAGGGCCGATTTGATCTAGCGATGAGCCGAATGCGACAAGTCCATAACGGGAAACGCGCCCATAGGTTGGCTTAAAGCCCACAAGGCCGCAAAATCCAGCAGGTTGACGGATAGAGCCTCCCGTATCGCTTCCAGTTGCCATGAGAGAAAGACGCGCTGCAACTGCCGCCGCAGACCCCCCGGAAGAGCCTCCTGGAACACAACTAAGATCCCAGGGATTGGAGCTTGGAAAATAGGCCGAATTGGCTGTGGCAGAGCCCATGGCAAATTCATCTAAGTTCGTCTTGCCGAGGAAAAGGGCGTCTTCGTGGTCTAGCAAGGAGACCGCTGTGGCGGTGAAAGGGGCTCGATATTGACTCAAAAAGCGAGAGCCGCAAGTAGTTATCTCTCCCTTCATATGCATGTTGTCTTTGATCGCGATGGGAACGGCTGCAAGTTTTCCAAGCGGTTCATTGTGAGCACGTTTTTTGTCGAGCGCTTCAGCTTTGATCAATGTTTGGGGGGCAAAAATGGATAAAAAGGCCCCAAGCGAAGCGTTGTGCTCTTCGATGCGCGACAAAAAGTGTTTGGCAATTTGGACAGCTGAAACCTCTTTGGCCAAGAAGAGATCTCTCAATTGTCTTGCTGTAAGATGGTGAAGAGGGCGCATCAGGAGCTCGCTTTCAAAACAGGGGGGACTCGGATCATGCCGCCAATTTGATCGGGGGCGTTGGCGAGAAATTGCTCTCTTGGCAAAACGTCTTGAACCTCGTCGCTCCGCATGCGATTGCGCAGCATCCCCCGAAGCACATAGCGGCAAGCTGCTGTGCTTTCCGTCTGAACCTCGTCCAGCTGAGCCACATAGCTGAGCACTTTGTCCAAGCTGCCGAGAATATCGGCGCTCTCTTCTTCTGTGCACTCAATTCTGCACAGCTTTTTTAGATGCTCAAGCGATTGATGATCAAAGTTTGCCATAAAGAACGAAGCCCCAAGATAGCAGGTTCGTTACATCGAGTCAACGAAAGAGTAGTGACAAAGATCAAAAAAAACCTTAATATAAGGCTATAGGCGCTTTTTTTTAGGAGGATATCGTGAAAGTGATACGCTTTATTGTTTTGTTGCTTATGGTGATCGGTTCATTAAACTGGGGTTTGGTTGGCTTTTTTGGCATGGATCTGATCTCCGATTTTTTTGGCGGTATGATGTCGATGGGGTCTCGCGTCGTATTTGCATTGGTTGGGTTGGCGGGGATTTACGGAATTGGCATGCTCTTTTGCAGCAAATGTAGATGCGGTTCTTCTTGCAATTGCGGTCATAATTGCGGCCATAACTGTGGTCACAAGCACGACTAATTTCTGCGTGGGCGCTATCCAAGCGCCCTTTTTTAGATTTTGTTTGCGTTGAACTCCGCCTTGTTTTATGCTGGGCGTTGGGCAATTATGTTAAAGCCCGAAACTGAAGGAGTTCATCAT
This sequence comes from bacterium, assembly GCA_021818045.1. Lineage (GTDB taxonomy): Bacteria > Chlamydiota > Chlamydiia > Chlamydiales > SM23-39 > REEB52. The sequence goes on along the minus strand of JAKAFF010000041.1, from coordinate 2,402 downwards.
GTTACTGTTCTCTGCGCTTGCAGTTTTTGCAGCGGCAACTGCTCAAACACCAGTAGAAGATCTAGAAACGATTGAAGGACAAGAGATTGAAATCGTGTTCGAGGAAGAAGATGCTGAAGACGCCTCTTCTGAAATTGTAGATGCTGAAGTGGCTCAGAATGATGAAGAGCTTTTGATGGGGGGAGTCGAAGACGATCTCGAGCAGCAATAAGCTATACACAAATGAGTTCAAAAGTTGGATTTTCGGCTGCGCCAAAGCGCGTTGCCCAAAACCAACTTTTGAACTCATTTGTGTATATTTCGTCCATGACTTCGCAACAAAATTTTTGGGCTTCGACGTGGGGCCATCCGAGAAAATCGGTGAAAGACCTCCTCCAAATGCAGCCAAAATATGGCCTGCGTAGGCTTTCTGTGATCTTTGCTCTGGAGAGTTTTTTCTTCTGTGCAAATTGGTGGTCTTGGGGCCTTTTCATGGAGTGGGGGACGATTTTTTTTGTGAGCTTAGTCTGCTCGCCTGTTATCGGCTTGTCTTGGCTGTATTTGTCAGGTTGGGTGTATTCTCTGACAGGTCGACTTTTAGGTGGCGGTGCGCCCGCTTTGCATCTGCGGGCGGCCATCGCTTGGTCTAAAATTCCTGCTGTCTTAAGCCTTCTTCTTTGGTTTGGATTCCTCTTGTTCCGTCGCGAGGTTCTGTTTGTGCAAGATGGGGGCGGTCCTTCTTCTGTTTGGGTCAGTGGCGTTGCAACCACCCTTTTTATTTGGTCTTCGATCCTTCTCATTCAATCTCTTAGAGAAGTTCAGTCCTTTTCTTGGCTGCGTGCATTCACCAATGTGTCTATTGCTTCATTAATGTTGTCTGGGATTTACCTCTCTCTTTTTGTTCTGGGTCGCCTTGTCTATATCTTGTCTTGATGCAGTGAGTTAAATCTCGTTTATTTAATAAATAGAAATTTAATTCATGTTAATCTTAGAATTAGTTTTAGATATATAGGTGTTTGGTATATGGATCATCGCAGCCCTTGGCTTACGATTTGGACGCAGCCGAAAGCTACCATTATGCAAATTGTGGCGCACAACCCCAATCAGGGGCTGTGGTGGTTAGCCTCGATTTACGGATTTTGTTCTTTGATGAATCTGTTTCAATCGATGTATATGGGCATGCAGTTCGGTATTGGAGCTATTTTAATTTTTGCAATCATTTTGGCTCCGATTTGGGGGTATATTAGTTTTAGTGTGTGGAGTGCCTTTGTAACGTGGACGGGTAAATGGCTAAAAGGGCAGGGGCATTTTAAAGCAGTGCGAGCCGCTTATGCCTGGTCGTGTGTTCCTTTATTTGTGAATATCCCTCTTTGGATTTTGATGGTCATTTTATTGGGCCAGCAGCTGTTTATGAACAACTTGCCTAGTGAGACGCCAGGCGCTCGAGTGACGGCGATGTTTTTGATTTTGGTTGCGAAAGTAGTGCTTGCGATCTGGTCGCTTGTCATCTACTTGAACGCTTTAGCATCCGTGCAGCATTTTTCAGTGCTGAAGGCTATCGGCAACGTCATTCTTGCGGGAGTTGTTGTGTCGATTCTCTCATTTGTTGTATGGCAAGTGATGGGATATGTAATGGATGGGCAGACGGTTGCATCCCTATTTTTAATGAACTTTTTTCAATAAACACTTGAGGAAACTATAGAGGTCTTATGAATAAGAGCGTAGTGAAAAAGATTGGGATCTGGTTCTTAGCTTTCTCATTGTTTGCATTTCATCTACTTTTCAGATCGGTAGCTCATGCCGAAGTGCGCGGTCATAGTTGGCAAAAAATCTTTGCAAAAAGCGGGGAATGTCACATCTCTTTTCCAACGGCGCCTCAAATGATCCAGCAGACACTGCCTTTATCTGATGGAGTGAACCAATTGACCTATGACGTCTATCTTGCGCCTCATGAGGAGAAAGGGGTGTTTTTGCTGTTGGTGGCTACCTATCCGATGCCTATGAGCGGCGGTCATGAGGTTGCAGGGTTAGAGGGGTTGCTCAATGGAATCGTAGGTCACAACCCAGAAAACCAACTCGTGTTCGCAGATATTGTGGACTTGCATGGACATCCTGCCATGAATTTTTTAGTGGAAGGTGGCAGTAGCTATTTTCGTGGCAACGCTCTTATGGTTGGCAACAAATTGTATCTGATTGCTATGGAAGGGCATAAGGGAATGATGGATGAGGCGGTCTATAATCGCTTCTTACAATCCTTTAAGCTTTCTCAGTAACTATACTGAAACAACTCTCGTCCAAAAGACGAGAGCCCATCCTTGACTTCTTATATACCCAAGTGAATTCAAAAGTTGGTCGCGGAAGCTCCAATTGCTCTGAATTTATCCCTCACGCGGCTTCTCAAGGTTTGACCTAAAATCGACTCC
>JAKAFF010000040.1 GCA_021818045.1 bacterium | reverse complement strand
CACCTTGAACAAGTTGAGCGATGCAGGCGGACTCAAAAGTGATGGCAAGCCGACACCCAAAATTTGAACCAAAAAAAAACCGACAAAACCTCGCTTTGTAGACACCCTCTTATGGAGGGGAGCCTCGAGCCCCTGCCAAAAACCAGGCCTTGAGTGCACGAATAGCCGCCTCTGTGCGCAGCACGATCTGTCCTGGTTGATCCGTCTCTTCTTCCCATTCAATGGGAGCGCCAAAAACAACAGCAATGCGCCCTTTAAATTTGGGCATTTTTTGCGTACGGGGCCATGCATCAAAGGTACCATGAATATATGCTGGCTGTACCCTACAGCGCGCCTTTTGCACTAAAAAAGAGAGGCCCCTTTCAAAAGGGCCCAACTCTCCATTTTTGGAGCGCGCTCCCTCCGGGAATAAGATCACCTTCTTGTCTTGAGCTAACAGATCGAGTATCCCATGAACCAGCTGAGAATCAGCTGCACCTCGTTTCACGGGATGGGAATTGAGGATACGGATCAAAAAACCCAAAAAAGGAACATCAAACAAAGATTTTTTAGCTAAAAAATGAACCTCTTCCGGACAAGAAATAGACAATACGGGCGGATCCAAAAACGAACAATGATTCGCTGCAATGACTGCTGCACCAGGGCGAAAATGGTTCAAACCATAAATGCGGAGACGAAAAAAGCAGCGAAAATAGAGTCGTGCCAGCAAATATACAAGTCTATAGATCGTTCTCATCTTGGGGAAGGATTGCTGAGGCATCAATTGGATGATTTTTTCAATCACCTCCTCCACTGATAGTGAAGAAGTATCAATTAAAATAGCATCTTCTGCTTGGCGCAAAGGGGACTCCTTCCGCATCGAATCCGTCTTGTCTCGCTCCTCGATATCCTTCAAAATATCTGCTTGATTCATGGACAAATCGGGAAATTTGTGTTGCAACTCCCTATAACGACGTGCTGCTCGCACCGCAGCTGTTGCAGTCAAAAATATCTTGACCTCTGCGTGAGTGAAAACCACAGTCCCCATATCGCGCCCTTCAAATACAGCATCTGTATCTGCTCCAAATTTTCTTTGAATGCCTACCATCACCTGTCGCACCGCAGGATATACAGCGATTTGCGAAGAGATATGAGAAATCATTTGGGAACGAATTTCGCGAGAAACATCTCGTCCTTGAACAAAATAGCGGCGCTCGCACCCTTTAGGATCGCGAATTTCAAATTGAAATGCGGGCAAAAGCGCCTCCACTTTTGTCTGATCTGAGGAATCCACTCCCTCCCGTAGCACCAACCAGGCAAAAGCGCGATACATCGCCCCCGTATCAAAAAAGGCGAAATTGAGGCGTTTAGCAACCCCTTTGGCAACCGTCGATTTTCCAGTTCCTGAAGGGCCATCGATTGTAACAATCATAATTTTATATACTGCAAATAGATGTAAAGAATCGGTGCATTAAACAAAATAGAATCGACCATATCCAGCACCCCTCCAAGTCCTGGGAGAGTATTGCTATCTTTTTTATTGGCATCTCGCTTTAAAAGAGATTCTGAGAGATCCCCAAATTGACCGACCACTCCAAGGAGCAACCCTAAGACAATCCATTCTAACGCTCCTAAGTGAAAAGATCCCGTAAAATCACTCAACCAACCAAACACAAAACTCGCGGCCAAAGCGCACCCCAATCCAAAAATTGCCCCCTCAATTGTCTTTTTAGGCGAAATCAATGGGGCCAGCTTGCGGCGCCCCCACAAAGACCCTGCACAATAAGCTCCCACATCAGTAATTTTTGTTACCACTAGCAGGTATGTAACCCACCATCGACCATCCACTCCTGGCATGTAAAGAACCCCTAAGATCATGCCCATGGGAACCGCGATGTATAGCAACCCAAATGACGAGACAGCCAAATCTACAATAGCCCCCTCTTTTTCTCCGAAGTGCAGAGCAAACAGGACTAAAAATCCGATGAAAAAGACAACGACCGGACCACTTGGCCAACCCAAATAAGTGGCAGCATAAAAAAAAGAGAGAGTCTGCACAAAGACAAAACCCACAAGAAACGGGAGAATCATCCTCCCCCCTTTCGCTTTTGCAAATTGTTCGTACTCCCACACTGCAATGCTACTCATAAGAGCCACAAGGAGAGCCACGACGTATTGAAAATGCGCCCCAAAAGCGAAGTAAATCAAACACACCAACACAGCTACAGCTAAGCCAGAAACAAGCACTCTGCGAATAAAATCGCTCATCTCATTGACCCCATCTTCTACCTCTCTGCTGAAAAGCCAAAACCGCCTCCAGCAAGTCCTTGGGTTGAAAATCAGGCCAGTGTACATCAGTACTAAAAATTTCAGCATATGAAATCTGCCATAACAAGAAATTGCTCACGCGCATCTCACCGCTCGTCCGAATCAATAGCTCCGGATCGCCCAGATTTGAGGTGTCCAAATATTGACTAATCAACGACTCCGTGACCTGAACTGCCGAAATACCATCATGCAGCATGCGCACAATAGCTCTACGAATCTCATCGCGTGCGCCGTAATTTAAGGCCAAAACAAGCTGGATCCGATCGCAGTGTTCAGTTGCCATTTTAGTCTCTTGAAACGCATTCAGCACACGAGAGGGCAAATGGGCCAAATCTCCAATTGCATTCAAACGAACCCCCTCGCGCACCATAAACTCTCTTTTGCGATGCAAATAAAGCTCAAATACATCCATCAAGCTTTCGACCTCATCACCGGGTCTGTGCCAATTTTCTGTAGAAAAAGCAAAAACAGTTAAGGTTTTGATCCCTAGATCCACGCTTGCGCGAACGATGTCCGTCAAACTTTCAGCCCCTTGCCAATGCCCCATTACGGGAGGCACCTCTTTTTGCTGAGCCCATCGGCGATTGCCATCCATAATAATCGCCACGTGTTTGGGTACGCGAGAAGGGATGATTTGGGCCAGCTCACTGGAAGAAAAAAACGATTTGTGCGCTGTGTCCTGAACAGATTGGACCGTCATGCATTACTCATCAATGAATCGATCTAACCAAAGCGTTTCTTCCCTACCAGGGCCTGTAGAAATCACAGAAACAGGCACATCGCAAAGCTCTTCGATTCGTCTTATATAAGCCTTCGCTTCAGAGGGCAGGTCATTGTAAGAGCGTACGCCTCTTGTAGAGCTTTTCCATCCGGGATGTGATTCGTAAATGGGTTTGGCATGCCACAGCCCCTCCAAGGTAGCCGGGAAATGGGGCGTATGCTTATAGCCTGTGCAAATTTTAATCTCGTCTAAATGGTCCAAAATATCGAGCTTCATCAGGGCAAGCGAATCTACACCATTGAGACAAATCGTATGCTTCAACACGCATATATCCAACCACCCCATCCTCCGTTTGCGCCCCGTGGTGGTCCCCGTCTCTCGAGCAGCGCTATGATCAGGAAAGTTTTTTTGTTCGGACTCAGACAGTTCCGTTGGAAAAGGCCCCGCTCCCACTCGCGTAGTGTATGCTTTTGTGACTCCAATCGTCTCATCTATTTTTGTAGGGCCAATGCCCAGCCCTGCGGCCACCCCTCCAGACAGGGTGCAAGATGAGGTAACAAACGGGTAAGTGCCAAACGTAATATCTAGTAAAGCGCCCTGGGCACCCTCAAATAAAGTTTTCTCCCCCTGCTTGGCCGCCACATAGAGCATCTCTTCTACCGGGGCTGCAAATGAGGCAAGCCTCCTTCCCCACTCCTTATACTCTTCAAATAAAGGCTCTTCGGGTATCGGAGCATGGTCATACACCCGCACCAACTCTTGGTTTTTGGCTTGCAACACTAGATGTAATTTAGCGCGAAGCACCTGCTCATCGATCAGATCGGCTACACGAATGCCACACCGGTTTACCTTATCTGTATAACAAGGACCGATCCCGCGTCCTGTCGTCCCCACGGCACCGCCCCCCTTTTTTTCTTCTGAGAGCTTATCTATCAAACGGTGATAGGGAAAGACAATGTGCGCATAGCGCGATATGTAAAGCCGCTTTACATAATCCACTCCGCAACGCGTCAAGTCGTCCATTTCAGCAAACAAAGAAGAAGGGTCAATGACCGTGCCTCCACCTATATAGCACTTTGTGTGAGGATAGAGAATTCCAGAAGGAATCAAATGAAATTTAAATTCCCGGCCACTGATTACAATTGTATGCCCTGCATTATTACCTCCTTGAGCTCTCGCGATATGGCGAGCGTTTTCTGCAAGAAGATCGATAACTTTCCCTTTCCCCTCATCTCCCCACTGCATTCCCACGACTGCGATCGCAGCCCTTTTGCGCGGCATAAAGTTCCTCTAAATTGGAACGATTGTAGCGAAATCCTTACTTTTAGGGAGAATTATTTTTTGTTCCTGACTAGACAACATCGTTTTGTTGGAGTATCTTAGGTCTCTTAACGACGAGGAATGTATGGAAAAGCGCAAGCGGTGGCAGTTCGTTTTGATCTTGGCGGTCATTGGATTGACAATTTATAACATTTTACCGACCGTTTTTTTCTACACCCAGCCCCTCAAAACGGCTATTCAACCACCTCAGGCTCGCGAAATCACCGCTGACATTATCACGCGCGTCAACCAGCTCCAGCCTGACGCAAAGACCTGGCTAGAATCGTTTTGCGATCTATTATCAGTAAAACCCTTATCCATCACGCCACGAGGGCATAATTGGGCGCTGCTCTTTGCAAAAACAGAAGAAGCGGCGCAATTTCGCTCCCATTTGCCTCGCGCAGGAGCACTCATCCCATTTGCAGGCAATCAGCTGGGCCTGGCTCCCCATGATGACTCCACAAAAGAGGTCGTGGTGCAACGAAGAGTACCCCTGCTTCTAGAGGCGAGCAATTTTGTATTTGCCCCTAAAGGGTCTGTGCAATATCGCGATGTTGCGATCGATCGAGCTGCGCAAATTGCATACGCTTTAGCGGGTCCTACGGAAGCCGCTTTGGCACTGGCCCATCTCAATGATCAGTATCTAGAAACGCTCGCATCACAGATCATCTCCATTTCGGAGATTGCCCAGTTTAATCAGCCGGCCGCGCATCGATATGCCGCAGGATTTACGCAAGGACCTTTTTCCGACCGCGCTCAAGCAATCGATACCCTTGTTGCTGCATTTACTGCAGCCCGGGATAAACTGAAGGGGAAAGAGGGGGTAGAAACCCAAACCACCCTTTTCATCAAAGCGGAAAAATACTTAAAAAGTCATCGCTCTCTCTTTGCAGCAGGTCAAGACCCTTTATCCCTTGCGCAAATCAAAACGGCCCTAGAAACTCAAGGATCCATCGACATCAACCATTTAAACCCCCTCTTTTCCCAAATCACGATCGACTGGGACCATGAGCAAATTCTCGTCGCGCGCCATACCGACTTCAATATAGAGCGTTTCCAACAACCGCTCATCAACGAGATTGCAAAAGTCACCCGCTATGCAAACGAAACCTTGACTGCAGTAGACAACAGCTACTCCGTTGCTCTACACACCCTCCCCAATGCTTCGGGCTTTTTAGCGCTAGATTTAGATGCGATTGGGCAAAAGCGCACAGATGAAATCTGTGCATTTGTACGCCATCATTGGCATCCCACCCACCCAGACCTACAATCCTTACTCATCGTAGATGCCAAAGAATTTGCAACGCTCTCAGATGAACAAAAAGCATTGAGTTTAACGTTTTATCCACCATCTGAAAACCAACACACTGTCGTGGCTATCGCTCAAGGCTTTGACACAATCATTCGCAGTTATGAAGCTCTGCCCGAATCACAACCGGCTCTACTTTTTCAAAACGATCTCAAGGCTCTTGCAATTTTGTTTCAAGAGTGTGGATTTCGCGGATTTCCCTCTGGCAACGCTTTTGTCTTTGAGCAAGCGGACCTATCTCATGCATTGCTGACAGCCACGCGCGAAGATTTTGTCCTGCGAGGCACCCATAGATATGCCCTTTTGGAACTATCCGATCTAGAACATCGACTTTTAGCACAAAATCGGATCGATACACAGATCCATGAAGATCTGATCAAGTGGCGCGATGAATACAATAGCGCACAAGTGAGCATCCAACCAGGCGCGCGCTTCGATGTGCCAAAACCCACCCAAAGTGTATTCTGGCACAACATCCTCCTCTCATGGAAAAAATTCATCAAAGGCGATGAACGCAAAGTCATTCGCTGGGGCCTCGACCTATCAGGAGGCAAAACAATTCAAGTAGAGCTGCGCGATGCAAATCATCAAATAGTCAGCCACGATGAAGACATCCGGCAGGGGATGAACGAACTGTATAACCGCGTCAATAAAATGGGCGTCTCGGAAGTTGCCATTCGCCAACTAGGCAACCATATTGTCTTAGATTTCCCAAGTTCACAATCTATCGCTGCTGCAGATCTCATCAAAGCCTCATCCATGTATTTTCATGTAGTGAATGAAAAATTTTCACTCGCTCATCCAGCGCTTGCGGAAACTGTCAACCGGTTTCTACAAGAAGTATGGAACGAGGCCGTTGTCACGGATCGAAAAAACGCGCAAGATGCGCACGCTATTGCCTGGGCCCATCTATACTCCGAAACTCCTTCTGAATCTGCGCGCACTTTGAAAGAGCTAGGATTGCAACTCCAAGCGCCAGATGCCCCTGCTGTGGACCACACAGTCAATGATACTCTTTCAAAAATCGCCATGATGCGAGGCTCTGACTCGAGTCAGTGGAACCAGCAAACCCACCCTCTGCTCATCGTGTTTAGCCACTACACGCTCGAAGGCTCTCGTCTCGAAAACATCCACGCAAGCTACGACCCCCAAAAAGGAAATTATCTCAGCTTTGAAGTGCAAAAAGGAGCGCCTCGAGCAGCTCTTGAAGCTTGGACTTCTCGTTACTCCACAGAAAGGGTGCTCGGCACTGCCTTAGAAGATTATGCCAAAGGAAGAGGCTGGCGTATGGCTGTTATCTTGAATGACACGGTCATTAGCGCCCCAACCCTCGATGGAGTTATTCGCGATAGCGCCTCCATTAGCGGAAGCTTTTCCCAAAGAGAGATCAACCAGTTAGCCGCTGATTTAAAGGCGGGCTCCCTCACATTTACACCACACATTTTATCTGAGAAGAACGTCAGCCCTGAACTCGGCAAACAAGATCGCACACAAGGCATCTTTTCTACGATTGTGGCGCTCCTGCTTGTTGTGGGATCGATGATTGCCTACTATCGTTTTGCAGGCGTTGTGGCATCGATTGCCGTGCTCTTCAATTTGCTGATTCTCTGGGCGACTTTGCAAAATATTGGCGCCACTTTGTCACTCGCAGGTATTGCTGGCATTATTTTAACCGTCGGCATGGCTGTCGATGCAAACGTCTTAGTTTTTGAAAGAATTAAAGAAGAGTTTGCGAAAACAGGGCGCATTGCTCCGGCGATTGCAGCGGGATACCAAAAAGCATATACCGCAATTGTCGACTCGAATGTCACAACTGTCATCGCAGCGCTCATCTTACTCAATTTCGATGCGGGCCCTATTAAAGGATTTGCGATTACGCTCATTATTGGCATTGTCTCTTCGATGTTTACAGCTTTGTTCATGACCCGCTTTTACTTTGCCGGCTGGGTGCAGCACTCCAAAAACCAAGCCTTGGTCATGGCTGATTGGATCCGCGCTAAATCCATCAACTTTTTGAAACAAGCTAAATTGGCCTTTGCGATTGCTATATCGATTATTGTGGTGGGCGGATCTCTTCTGTATGCCCATAGATACACCATCTTAGGGATGGATTTTACAGGAGGGTTTTCCTTACATGTGGAGTTTGAACCCAGAAATGATGGGCAATACATCCCCATGCTGGAGCAAGCGTTGATCGCACACGGTGCCAGTGCTACAGACTTTCAAATTCGCACATTGACGCCGTCGAACCATATTAGACTTCTGCTCAGCACGGCTATGGAACAATCGGCAAAACCCTTTCATGCGATGCCCCTCCAAACAGATATGGGCACTAATCCCCGTATCGATTGGGTCGTTCAAGCAATTGCATCAAGCGGCCTTCACCTCACCTCCACTTGCGCATCGCAAATGAGTGCGAATTGGACAGCCATGAGCGGTCAGATGTCAGACAGCATGCGCAACAATGCCTTGCTGGGATTGCTCCTTGCTTTCATTTGCATCTTCATCTACATCGCGATTCGCTTCGAATATAAATTTGCGGCAGCTGCCATTATTTGCTTGCTCCACGATGTGCTGATCACGTTAGGTCTCATGGGCCTGCTCCACGCTTTAGGAGTGCCTATTCAAATCGATCTCAATACAGTGGCAGCCATGATGACAATTGTCGGGTATTCACTCAATGATACAATCATTATCTTCGATCGCATCCGAGAAATGAGCCTACAACACAGAAATCGTCCTTTATACGGTATCGTCAACGATGCCTTAAATACGACACTGAGCCGCACCACTATTACCTCTGGAACCACATTGCTTGTGCTCATTGCTTTAGTAGCCCTTGGAGGCCCCTCTATTTTTAGCTTCGCCCTTGTCATGACAATCGGCGTCTTTTTTGGAACTCTTTCATCCTGGTATATTGCCTCTCCCATCATGCTCTTCTTTCATCATAAAGAGACTATGGGCACACAGAGAGTGTCTACACAGTGAAGTTTTGAGTTCATTTGTGTATATACACAAATAGCACAGACAGATAGACTCCAAACGACCACTTCAGGATGCCATGTCGTCGCTCACATCAAAAATCAGTGACCCCGTTTGGATATACCCAGATAAAGATCCCGCTTTATTCCATGCAATCACATCAGAATTAAATATCCATCCCGTCACGGCCCAAATTCTCATCTCTCGTGGTTTTAAAACGCTAGATAGCATTCGTGAATTTCTCTACGCAAAATTGCCCAATCTCTACGACCCCGATCTATTCCCAGACATGAATATAGCCGTTGAGCGCGTTGTCAAAGCAGTGCAGGAACAACAAGCGATTCTTGTCTATGGAGACAACGACGTAGATGGCATGAGCGCCGCTGCCCTACTCACTGAGTTTTTGCGCATCATCGGTGCCAAAGTACTCTTCGACATTCCCAATCGAGCAAGTTTACACAATAGCTTAATTGGAGATGCCTTCCAATTTGCAAGCAAACATCATTGTTCGTTACTCATTACTGTCGACTGCGGCATTACAGCTGCCAAAGAGATCCAATCTGTAGTAGAACAAGGCATCGACGTCATTGTCACAGACCATCATGAACCCACCTCAAAAATCCCCAATTGTATCGCCACTCTCAATCCAAAATTGATTAATAGCACCTATCCCAATCGCGATTTAACCGGCGTCGGCGTTGCGTTCAAATTGGCCCACGCCATCACCAACTATCTCATAGAAAACGAGCTCATGAACCCCTCCAAAATCGATTTAAAAAATGTTTTAGACCTCGTAGCGCTTGGAACAATCGCCGACATGG
>JAKAFF010000039.1 GCA_021818045.1 bacterium | reverse complement strand
TTTTGAACGCATTTGTGTATATATTTTGCCGGTTCCTGTGGAGGAGCATCCATTGTGATGATTCGCCAATATATTGAAAACCAGCAATCTCCATCAGAATAGCGCCTGGGCGTGATTCATCTCGGTCGTAAACGGCCGAGTTTTCTCACGTCTTGGGGATAAAAAGATATTCTGTTAACATCTATACCCATGAGTGAACTGCCCAAAGCTTACGATCCAAAACTGACTGAAGATAAGTGGTACGCCTTTTGGGAAAAAGGGGCCTTTTTTCAAGCCGATCCCCTTTCTCAAAAACCTCCATACTGCATCGTGATCCCGCCCCCTAATGTCACAGGGGTTCTTCACATGGGTCATGCCCTTGTAGACACCTTGCAAGACATCTTGATCCGCTGGAAGCGCATGCTTGGGTTCGAAGCGCTTTGGATCCCTGGCACAGATCACGCGGGCATCGCAACACAAACAGTGGTCGAAAGGCACCTGTATGCCAAAACGGGGAAACGGCGCAAAGACTTTTCCCGAGAAGAATTTTTGGAGCACGTGTGGCGCTGGAAGGAGATGAGCGAAGGACAGATCCTGGCGCAGCTGAAAAAACTGGGGTGCTCTTGCGATTGGTCTCGCTTGCGCTTTACGATGGATGAGGGGTGCAATCGCGCGGTGCGCACAGTATTCAAAAAAATGTATGACGAAGGGCTCATTTATCAAGGAGATTACCTCGTCAATTGGGACCCTGTAACCCAAACAGCCCTTTCCGACGATGAAGTGGAGCACGAGGAGCGCGATTCATTCCTATGGCATATCGAATATCCTTTGGCCAATGGCCAAGGCTCTCTCACCATTGCCACCACCCGTCCCGAAACGATGCTCGGCGATACGGCTGTCGCGGTGCACCCCGACGACATACGCTATCGACAATGGATTGGACAGCAAATTCGACTTCCCCTCACAGATAGGCTTGTTCCAATTATTGCGGATCCCTTCGTAGATCCCACATTTGGGTCAGGGGTTGTAAAAATCACCCCTGCGCACGATTTCACCGACTTCGAAGTGGGCCATCGCCACAATCTCCCCTTTCTCAACATCATGACCCCAGATGGCCGCATCCTGCAAGGTGCCTATGCAGGACAGACCCTGGAAGAGGCCCGCGAATCGGTGCTGCGAGATTTAGGCCCGCGCGTTGTCAAAAAAGAGCCCCACAAACTACGCGTGGGACTCTCGTATCGCTCAAAAGCTGTGTTGCAGCCTTACCTTTCGAAACAGTGGTTTATCAAAATGTCTCACTTCAAAGAGAAGTTGATCTCTGCAGTGAGGGAAAAACGGGTCACATTGATCCCTCCCCACTGGGAGGCCACCTATTTTCATTGGATTGAGAACTTGCGCGATTGGTGCATCTCCCGCCAGCTTTGGTGGGGACATCGCATCCCCGTTTGGATAAAAGGCGAAGAAAAAATCTGTTATGCAGGGGAAGGTGATCCTCCAGGTATCGATGCCTCTTGGAAACAAGATACGGATGTTCTCGATACGTGGTTTTCCTCTGCGCTTTGGCCTTTCAGCACCCTCGGATGGCCCGACAAAACAGAAGACTTAAAGAAGTTTTACCCAACTGCGACCCTCATCACAGTTCACGACATCCTCTTTTTCTGGGTCGCACGCATGATCATGATGGGTGAATACATCATGCAAGAGGTCCCCTTCCAAGAGACCTTTCTCCATGGACTCATTTATGGCAAATCCTATTGGCGCGAAAGTGCCCATGGCATTGCCTACTTGAGCCCCGATGAGAAAAAGCGCTACGACTTGGGAGAGGCCATGCCTAAAGACGTGATGACCAAATGGGAGAAGATGTCTAAATCCAAGGGCAATATCATCGATCCTTTGGAGATCATCGACGAGTATGGAACCGATGCCATGCGTCTTGCCCTTTGCTCCAGCGTGACACATGCAAGACAAATCGATCTCGATAGGCGCCGTTTTGAAGAGTATAAAAACTTTGCCAATAAAGTGTGGAATGGGTCCCGCTTTGTCTTTTTAAACTTAGAAGGATTTACAGCCGAAGCCCTTTGTCAAGGTCTCGACGCTTCACTGTTCACCTTGGAGGATCGGTGGATCCTCTCTTTACTCAATCGAACTATCCAAGAGATGAATCGCTTTTTAGCTGAGTATACATTCGATCGGGCAGCAACATGCGCATATGAGTTTTTCTGGAATGATTTTTGCGCAACCTATGTGGAACTTGCAAAACCTGTCCTCTTTGGCAAAGTAGGCTCTTCTGAGCTCAAAGCCAATAAGCAGCGCCTTCTGGTCATTCTCTTATCAAATGCCATTCGCCTCATGCACCCCATCTCCCCCTTCATCACAGAGGAAATCTTCTCCCTTTTACAAGCAAAATTCCCCCATCTTACAGCGCACCCGAACCATGACCCCTACACAAAAGAGACGATCCATGCTCTGCAAGCAAAGGCTTGCATTGTAGCCCCTTACCCAACAGTGCACAAAGAACAAGACATATCCCTAAGCACTGAGGCCACCTTCGCACAGATCTACGAAATTGTGCGCGCAATTCGCAATATCCGCGCAGAGATGCAACTGCCCCCTTCAGAAAAAACAGATCTCATCATTTGCGCAAAAACTTCTGATTGGCAACTCGCGTCACAACATCAAACGATCTTGACGGCTCTCACCCCCACCTCGCACATCACCTTCACCGAACAAGAACCACCTCACTCTTTGGGAGCAAGCACGCTCATTGGCGCTCTCAAGCTCATCATTCCCATTCCAGACTCACTCAAAATGAAAGAGAAGTTGCGCCTTGAAAAAGAGAGAGAAAAACTGCAAAAATTGCACGACACCACCTCGCAAAAATTATCCAATGCAGAGTTTCGATCGAAAGCACCCCAAGAAATCGTTGCGAAGTTAGAAGAGGCGCTCTTCTTAACGGACAAACAGCTAGCGGACATCGATCTAAAGATTCGCAATTTATGAAACTTCCCTCGCCAATCCAGATCAAACAAGAGCTTCCCCTTCAAGCTTGTGCATATGTTGCAAAGGCAAGAGAAACAGCGATCCAAATCTTGCAAAGAAAAGATCCAAGACTTGCGATCATTATGGGACCTTGTTCCATCCACGACACAAAATCTGCTCTAGAGTATGCCACGCGATTAAAAGCGCTCAGCCAGAGACTCCCCTCATTTTTCCCCATCATGCGCGTCTTTGTCGAAAAACCCCGTACGCAGCTCGATTGGAAAGGGATGCTCTACGACCCCCTTCTCGATGGCAGCCATGACATTTTGATGGGCATTCGCAAATCGCGCCAGCTCCTTTTGGACATTACTCATATGGGAGTTCCTTGCGCAATGGAGCTGCTCGAACCCAATGCGGTTTCTTATTTCGACGATCTTCTCGTTTGGGGGCTGATTGGAGCGCGCACGAGCGCCTCTCAACCACACAGACAAATGGCATCTAGCCTCTCTTTCCCCGTCGGTTTTAAAAATGATCTGCAAGGCCAGTTAGATGTAGCCGTTTCCAGCATCATCTCTTCGCAAGCTCCGCATAGTTACCTTGGCATAGACTCAGATGGGCACATTGCCACTATTCGAACATCGGGCAATCCCTTTACGCATCTCGTTCTACGAGGGACCGATAGCGGCCCTAACTACCACCCCGACGCCATCGAGGACGCACTTGAACGACTCGAAAGCAGACATCTGCAGCCCACATTGCTCATCGATTGTTCTCATGGCAACTGCAACAAAGATTACAAGTTGCAAAAAGGGGCATTCGGGTCGGTCATGAAACAAGCCGCCCTAAACCCATCGATTGCTGGAATGATGCTTGAAAGCCATCTGTTCTCAGGAAAGCAACCTCTTTTAGACGATCCAGAACGACTCACCTATGGCGTCTCTATCACCGACTCGTGTCTCGGATGGGAAGAGACAGAAGAGCTATTGCACTGTGCTTGGCTCAATTAATTGCGTCCAAAACTGATGCTCCCAGGTCTGCACGATCTCACCACAATGATTGACTACTTGGATCCGATACGTCAAAATCCTTTGATCTTCAAAGAAAAATGCCGTGCTTCCCCAACTATGCGAAATGAGGTAGTAGAGAACCTTTTCTTCATTGCCCCAAAACCGCACTGTGAGCACTACAGTCAGCTCTTGTTCTACCATCACAGGAGCAAATCGCCAGCCCACCAAAATTCTGGGACCCTCGGGAGGATTCTCTTGGCGCGGATCGGGAGAGCCCACGTGACTACTTGCCAAAAATTCGCGATCCACCCACTCTTGTTGTACATAGAGATGATTTTTGTAGCAGCCATTCAAAATGGGCAGTAAAACAACCAGCGCAAATAAAACAATCCGATCACACATGCAGCAACCTCAAAGTATAGCCGGCATTATCCTCTCTCCCCAAAAAAACGCCGTCCTTTTGATCCAAAGAAGGGACGTCCCCGTCTGGGTTTTGCCAGGAGGTGGCATCGAACAGGACGAATCCCCTATCGATGCCATCATGCGAGAAATTTTGGAAGAAACGGGCTTTCGTGTCAAAGTAGATCGATTCGTTGGCGATTATCTCCCCATAAATCGCCTGGCCAAACGCACCTACCTCTATGAATGTTCCATAGAGTCGGGCGAGGCAACTCTCAGCTCAGAGACAAAGGGCGTCTGTTTTTTCTCTCTGGAGCACCTTCCCCCTTTGCCCCCCCCGTATCCAGATTGGATCGAAGACACTCTCAAACAACTGCCTCCCTTACAAAAAAAGCTAAACAGCGTGAATTACTACAATCTCTTTAAGAATATGATTCTTCACCCGATTTTAGTCGTCCGTTTTTTGCTCGCTCGCATCGGATTTCCTTTTAATACTTGAAAAAAAATACTGCAGTAGAAGATGCTCGGGTCAAGGTCTTTGGCCTACCCATCAAAAATAGAAAAGTTTCCTCCTTGCTTGGGAGAGGATCGCCTCTCCCTTGCTTCATTCTATGAGTTGTCGACGAGGTCCATGCATCCTTTCGTGCTCCTCGGCCGCATCCACAACCTGGCTTTGTTTCCAAGCCTTCCCAACAGAGTATACTGTGGCGCATGCTGCGAAAGGAAAGCAAAGGATCGCATAACAGGCCCTGTCTGGACAACAACACTCACCCCCCGTCGCACCCCACTCATTACAACAAAACCAACGACATGCATCATACCACTGTCCTCCACAGGATTTGGCCTTTTTCGCACTCAGAGGAAGACAACAGTTGCAAGCTGCCTTATGGAAACTTTGCTCTGGGAAAAAGCAGCTTGGTTCATCGCAACGCCAAATAGTCACGTCGCGCCCACGAAAATGACCTCTGAAATGAGCCGCATATCCCATGCTCTGAATACTGCCTGTAGCTCTCACATATTCCGTGCTCATACTTCCCCTTGGTTCTATAGATTGTGTATAAAACAAGAAAGGTGGCATGATAGCTTCCCTGGGAAAATTAAGTAAAGGAATTTATTGATGACGTCAGCTGTTGTACTCTCTCAAAAACCATTCTCTGCAGAGCAAGTATGCGCTCTGTGCCAGGAAGAGTTTCTGTCATCTGACGAGCGATGGACCCATGAAGACGGACATGCACACGATCCTTTTCATCGAACATGCCTAATAACTCTCTTGCGTCGATACCCAACATGTCCATACCGGTGTGATTTTTCGGCAATGGACATTAAAGAGATGGTTTTTGATCCACTTACAAAACTCTCCCAAACGACGCAACATTGCATTGATGCAACGTACGCTACAGCTTTCAGCATCATAGCCGCAGCCGCAGGAGTCGTCGGATCTCAATGCGCTGCGATCTGGCTGAACGAAAAACCAATCGATGCACATACTGCAATGTCTGTAGCTCTGCTATCAGCCGGAGGAATCTCTCTCATGACTGCACATACAGCGAGGACAGCGATACAGATAGCGCTAAGGACGACGACGCTAGAATCTCTACGCCCCTTACTCAAAGCGGCCTTAACTGTTGGTGCAGTGACTGCTAGCACAATCACCGCAATAGGTACCTGTATTGACATCGCAGCAATGCCATCCGGCACCGCATTAGTGATGAGTACAGCTGCTGGAGGTCTAGTAGGGGTCACAAGCAACTTCATCTGCGGCAGTTTACCACAAAGTCCTTCCACAATCGGAATAACTGCGGTATTTCACGCAATGATGATGAACATACCGCGCATTCGATCACTTATCGAATGAGGAGAAGAGCAAAAACGAATGCAAACAAAGCAAACGACTCTACAATCCCCAAAGCGGCAAAGGTTTTACCGAGCACTGCGGGTTGTTTTGCCGATGCTTGGATCGCTGTAACGCAGCAGCGTCCCTGATAAATGGAGGAAGCGGCAATTGCAATCCCGACAAATAGTCCAATGCCAATCCCAGCAATCCCAGTGAGTGTGCCCGCTTTGATAGCCCCTTTCATCATGATCATCAAAATAAATCCGTAGATCGATTGAGAAGAGGGAATCGCAGAAAGAGCGATGAACTTTCCGTGCCCTTCATCGACACGAGTCATAATCCCGTGGGATGCCATCCCAGCAATGCCGCATCCAATTGAACTTCCAATACACCCAAGTCCCATCACGATAGCAGGACCAATCATATCATATTCCATAGTAGACCTCTAATCACAAGCATTTCTATTGCGGTTAATTAATTTTCGAATGCGCAAGGGATTAAACAGACGTCCTCCCCCCTCAAAACTATAGTGGTACCATTCGAGAAAATTGAGACGCAGTCCATGGATCACTCCTGACTGCACTGTCAAAGTTAAATTGATCACGTGTCCTAATAAAATGACAAAGACGCCGCCGATTAAACCCAATTGCAACCCCAAATCATTAAACGTTGCGGCCATAATCATCCCCGCTAAAGCTAAAGCATATAACCGCAAATAAGAAAGAACGTCTGCAAATACCTGGACGGCATTCGTCAATTCGTGGAGAGCTCCCCATCTTCGTTTCTGGATGAAAAGCGCGGCTAAGAACACAAGACAAAGTCCCGTGAAAACCAGTTGCAACCCGATTGCATAAGCCACAGGCTTGGAGATCCATCCCATGAAATTCACAATCGATGTGGCATCGACGTGAGAGGGAAAGTAGAGATAGCCTCCAACTATGAAAACGATCCATCCAAGACCCGTCCAATTGCGGAAAAGATAGCGCAAAAAAGAGAGCGCAAGGTGAATACACCCAATCAAAAGAGAAATTTCTAAAAGAATCGAATCATAAAAGCTACCTAAGGCATCGTATTGTAATTTGCCATCTAACATGTATGAAGCTTGGACTAAAAAATCGTGTCCATTAGTCACTTGGGCAACAGCTGGGTATTCGCGCACATACTCTTCATACACATCGTCTTTCATCTGCATGTGGTATTCTGCTTTGCGAACGGCCATGTAGTGTAAGAAGGAAGTTTTTCGAAAGGGATTATCAGGTCCTATTGGAATGCCAAAGAAAGAGGCCGTGCAAATGCCCCATACGATGCAAGCCGATGAAGCGATGAGGATGAGTTTGATGAATCTGCGTAAAAAACCTGTGGCTTCCTTGAATTTCCACTTTAAAATCAGTCCAATCACGAGATAGACCAGGCCATATCCCGCATCGGAAACGATCATGGCAAAAAAGAGGGAAAAGAAGATGAGCACCCATAGGGATGGATCTTTATCGGTCGAAGCTGGTGTATCGTAAACCAAAACGAGATCTTCTCCGATATGAGGCGCCCCGCGATTTTCCATACAAGTAGGAATCCGATCGGTGGGCTCAATCGCAATCTCCTCCACATGTACGTCGAGGGAGCTAAGTAATCCTTGCAACGCTTTTGCCTTGCTGCGAGGCACCCATGCCTCTATCGCAAACAGGGCCTCTCCTAAGGGGGAGGAGGCGTCGTGCTTTGCCAATTGGAGATGGTATTCGTTGAGATAGTCGTATAAACCACCTTGCAAATAGTTTTGGGCTCTAGCTGATTGATGAATCTCATGCTCGACTTCTGCGATTTCAGCATTTACATGCCTTAAGCGCTGTCTGAGCTGGCCCACAGGCTGATCGATGAGAATCTCGATCATTTTAGGGTATTGGACCTTTTCTTTATTGATCGCAACGAAATAGTCGAGATCATAATCGGTGCCTATGTAAATTACCTCGGGCGGATGGATCCATTCATTGGCAAGGTCACTTTTCATGCAGAAAAACTGTATCACGCGTTTCGATTCTACTTCGAGATGATCGAGTTCGGGACGAGAAAAATCGCCAAAAATGGCAATGCGGGCAACTTCACTATGCAATACCCTTTGCTCTTCCAACAGTTTTTCATAAGACAAGTTCCATTGGACAATCTGTTTTGCAAGCTCCAGCGGAGATAAAACCGGATGGTAGGGCTCTTGAAATGGGGCTGAGTGCCCCCGGACAATTTTAAGTGCGGCAGTTAAAATTTTCGCCCCTTCTGGCATCTCGAGCGCTTTTTTATGGGAAAGGCCGATAAATTCCATGAACCCTGCGCGTTGTGCAAGGGCAAAAAAGCGATCCATTTCTTGTTTTGGCCCTACAACCAAATACTTGAGCAAATCGACAATCATGACGCCTCCCGCCTGAGTGCAATTTTGCGTTTAGCAACTTTTGCTTGTGCAACCGCCGCTAGCTGTTGATCGCCAAGAAAGATCCGAATTTTTTTGATGTTGTCTCGAGAGCGAGGAATGAGGATTTTTTCAAATAGATTAACGCGAATCGATACTTCTCGAAGTTCTTTTTCCAAAGCGCGCCGCTTTTCTTCAGCGACATTGATTTTCTCCCTGCCTGTCACCAAATTGCGCACCAGTTCCGTTGCCCGATCGGTCCAAACAGGCGCATCAAACAAAAAATATTCGGGCTCTCGAAAGACCACTTTTTCAAAAATGGGGATCTCTACGCCGGCGATATTTTCATAGGTTTTTTTCACGAGCAAGATGTCGGCATATTGCATTAGATTGCAGGCTACTTTTTCTGTAAAAAAGTGAGAAAACGCCTCAACTTGGGAGCGCAGCTGACCGAACTCTTCTTTCAGCTTTTGCAAATCCAATAAAATTAAGCTCACTTCAAACTGAAGCATCGCTTTTTTCAGCTGCAGCGTCGGCAAATAGCGCTCAAATTGCGAAAGGCGCGTTTGCTGATTGCGAAGCTCGTTTTTGGTCAGCTTAATCGTCATCTTCCAGCTGTCAGCTCTTTAGGCCAATATTTGTCTGCGATCTGCTTTTTCACGCCGATCTCTTCTAATTCAAAACACTCTGCAAGTGTGCGCCAACCGAGATCGAGCGCCTCTTCTAAGGGGAGATTCACCCGCAAATTCATCATCCGCTCCTCAAATAAATGGCAGTATTGCAAGAGCTTTTCGTCCCAGCGAGATAATCGAAAGCCCATCCCTTGCCGCTCGCGAGCCTTTTTAGAATCGGCGTAAAGGCGAATCATCGTATTTGCAACATCTCCATGAACTTCGC
>JAKAFF010000038.1 GCA_021818045.1 bacterium | reverse complement strand
TTTATACTTTCTTTATCGCGGGGTGGAGCAGTGGTTAGCTCGTTGGGCTCATAACCCAAAGGCCGTAGGTTCGAGTCCTACCCCCGCTATTTTTCTCCACTATGTACGGCGGTATAGCTCAGCTGGTTAGAGCAGTGGAATCATAATCCACGTGTCGCTGGTTCGAATCCGGCTACCGTCATCTTTTTGTAAGTTATATTCATGATAAAACTGCGAGCAAAATGTGCTGCCGATCTACCATCATGGGTGGAAAGTGTGGAGCTTACATTTCCCCGAGTATCGAGCAGAGTGTATGTATCCTTTAAGCACAACAACCAACGCACGGCAACTCGCGATCCACTGATTATTTCAACCTGTAATTCGTCAGACAAAGCAAGAAAAAAGATTCAAAAGCGTCATTTGCAAGCCATCTCTGTACCTTCTGTAGAGCTAGAACGCATTGTGGCAACGGTCGGCTCTGTCGTTCGGCATCGCTGTCTATCTCCGAGGCTTGCTGCTAAAAAGAGTTCATCAGTTCTCTGGGGAGAGCGCAGAGTGGAGATAGCAGCTCCAGAGCTACTAGATAAAGAGGCGTATACTCTCGTCCTTTTTTACTCGGAAGAATGGGGCGTTACGGCGTGTCTTATTGCGAGCGAGGAGGAAGAGCCTGGGGCGCCTGCAGTTTTGAGCGCAGCTGCCCGTCCAGCGGAGGTGGAATTGTGTGAGATGTCTCATCAGAGCCAATCGATCGGTTCGCCTCCCAGAGCTTAACATACTTATAAAACGCCGTATTTGCGTTATAGATCGAAATCACAAATCCTTCCCATCCGCAAAAACAGCCCCTCTTTAGAATAAAAGATCGAAAGAAAGCGAAAAAAGCATGCCCTAAGGCTTTGGCGTGCGAAGATTTTTTTTTGCCTCGATGCTGCAGGGCAAAAAGGGTGGAGTAGTGCTGCATCTTAGCAAGAAAATCGGCCGTGGAGCGATACGGCGTATGCAATAGGGGAGAGTTTAGGGAACTTACGTGTGGAGCGATGAGGGACTCGTGCACCTGCACATTTGCAAAAGAGACGCTTTTGCGATTGTATAATCTGGCCACCTTTTCCGGGTCCCATCCACACCCTCGGATCCTTTTGCCGTTATAGTAGTTATGTCGAGGAATTTGGTAGGTGAGTGTGGGATCAAGCGAAAGAGCTTTGATTTCTTGCTGCAGAGCGAGGGACAAAACTTCATCGCTATCCAAAGACAAAATCCAATCGTATTTTGCAAGGGAAGCTGCCCAATTTTTCAAGGGGCCAAAGCCTAAAAAAGGACTCTTTTCTATTCTGACATTGGGATACATCTTCGCAATATCTAGCGTCTCATCTTTTGAGCCGTTATCGAGGATCAAAACCTCCGGGAATTGGCGCACCGAATCTAAAGTTGCCGGCAAGGTTGCAGCCGAGTTTTTGGTTAAGATACATACGCAGATCACGCGTCCATGATACACAGATTGAGCAAATATTTGCCAAGCGCTACAATCTCTTGCCAGACATCCAGTGGAGAATTTTTAATGAGACACGCACTCACCTATGATGACGTGGCATTAGTGCCCCAATTTAATAACATCCCCTCTCGTACAGAACCCTCACTCGAGACGTGGTTGACCAAAACGTTAAAAATGACCACCCCTTTACTGGCTGCGAACATGGACACTGTAATCAGCGAAGAGCTTGCAACAGTATTGCTCAATTATGGATCTATTCCCATATTCCACCGATTTACCTCCATGGATGAACAAAGAAAATGGGTCAAAAAATTTCAAGGGAAAACGATCGTATCTTGCGGCATCTTAAAACTGGATGAGACAAGGGAATTGCTAGATCTTGGAGCCATAGGGGCTTGCATCGATGTAGCGCATGGCCACTCCGATCGGATGTTTCGCCACATCCAAGAGCTGAAAAAGTCACACCCCGACAAGCAAATCATCGCAGGCAACGTTTGTACGGCCATGGCTTATCACGATTTGGTCAATGCAGGTGCCGATGCAGTGAAAGTGGGCGTGGGGCCGGGCGCTGCTTGCACAACCCGGATGGTGACAGGATTTGGGATCCCCCAATTTACGGCCGTACAAGATTGCGCGCGCATTGCAGAAAAATTGCGCGTGCCCTTGATCGCAGATGGGGGCATCCGCACGAGCCGCGATGTGGTTTTGGCTCTTGCTGCAGGGGCAAGCTCTGTGATGGTGGGCAAACTTTTTTGTCTCACCAAAGAATCCGCTGCGCAAAAAAGGCCAAGCGATAAAGCGCCAAGCGGGTTAGAAGCCAAATTCCGCGGACAAGCCTCAGCTGATTTTCAAAATGAGTTCTATGGGGGGCTTAAAGCTAAGACGGTTGCAGAAGGCGTTGATTTTTGGGCGCCCGTTACAGGAACGGCCGAAGAGCTGATCGAGCAGTTGCTAGGCGGTGTTCGAAGCGGCATGACCTATGGGGGGGCGAGAAATTTGAAAGAGCTGCAGCGAAAAGCCGAGTTTGTACAAGTATCTTCCTCCTATATGCATGAGAGCATGCCGCGTCCCGTATCGGTATAAGGCGTTGTCCAGAAACCCTATTCTGTTATAATGGGTTCTGTATATGGTTAAAGATTTTCTTTACGCAGACAAAAAAATTTACGACTCCGTTCACGGATTCATCCCTTTTGATGAGTTCGAAAAAGAGCTGATTGATTCGTGGCCCTTTCAAAGGCTCCATTACATCCATCAGTTGGGAGCTGCCTACCTGGTTTATCCAGGAGCTACCCACACGCGCTTTGAACACTCTTTGGGGGTCATGACTCTTGCGACCCTCATGTTTGAAAAAACGTGCCGCTCGGTCAGGCCCGACGTGTTCCATTTTGTCCCGAGAAAAGGCTCCTCCGATTACTTATACTGGAGACGCGTACTGCGGATGGCGGCTTTGTGCCATGATTTGGGACACCTCCCTTTTTCTCACGTGGCAGAAAAAGCACTACTTGGTCAGTTCGGTCATGAGCACTGGACGCTTAAAATTATCGACAGCTCCTACCTTGCCCCCGTTTGGGATAAATTGCGAAAGCACCCCGCCTATGTGGCAGATCTAGTCGAACGGGATATCATCGAAGACATTAAAAAAATTGCGGTCGGAGAAGAGAAATGGAAGAGTGAGACAAGCAACTCTTTTTCTCCTTGGGAAAAAATTGTTTCCGAAATCATTACGGGAGATTTTTTTGGGGCAGATCGCATCGATTACCTTTTGCGCGATGCCAAAAGTACGGGAGTCGCTTACGGTGTTTTCGATTATCATCAACTCATCGAAAGCTTAAGGGTCTTGCCAAGTGTGGATCGGGGAGGGGATGAGTTGCAGCTAGGGATCGATGAAAACGGCCTCGAGTCTTGCGAAGCGCTGCTTTTAGCGCGCCACTTTATGCATCGAAGGGTCTATCAGTACTCCTCAGTCAAAGCCTACAATTTTCATTTGCGCCGCTATATGCTTGCAAACTATTCCAAACAAATCGAGACAGTAGAAGAGTTTTTGTCTTTAAGCGACACAGATGTCATTTCGTCCTTAAATAAAGCCGCCATCGCTCCAAAACTGGCGGGCCATACCGATGCAAAATGCGTGATTTTCCGTCAGCACCGCTTTCGCGCCATTGCACTTGCCGACCATGTGACGATCGAAGATCTCAAAAAATTTAAACAAAACAATCGACTTGCAGATACAGAAATAGATTGGGAATTTTATCCGACCGAAGAAGTGCAAGATCGACTCTGTTTTCCCGTATCAAGGCGCCACGTTGTCATTCAAAAGGCACGCGATTGTTCAGATCTGCTATTAAACATCCCCTCAAAAAGGTCCAATTGGGTCTACATCTCTCCAGAAAGAGATTTGGAGCTCGTCAATTTTTTAGAGAGCGTCTAACTTGTCAACTCGAAACGACAAACTATTTATCTTTTTTGCCATGTGCTCTGTGGCTTTGGTATGTGGAGAGTATGCCATTACCCGTCCGACCAGTAACGCCCTTTTTTTAACCATTTTTTCTTTCAAAACATACCCTTGGGTGTGGCTTGCTACAGTCCCATTGAATCTGCAAGTCATCTACCTGTACAACAAGTTCTTGCCGAAAATAGGCCCCAAGTTAGCCATTTTTTGGCTTGCCATCGCGACCCTCTCGATCAACACTGCAACAGGACTCTTATTCCCCATCTTTCCCCAAATCATCTTTTTGCAATTTGCTTGGAAAGATATCTACGTGCTCCTCATGCTAAAGCAGGTATGGTCTATGATTCATAGCACCATCGCACCCGCAAGCGCCAAATACCTATATGGCTGCATCTACGCTGTAGGTACCGTGGGCGCGATTTCCGGTAGCTTGATCCCCAGCTTTTTGGCAATTACCATGGGATCTGAGCAGATTTTACTTTTAACCTTCCCTCTTTATCTATTATTAATGGCATCTTATGCCGCAGCATTTCGAAGATCCCCATTAAAAAATGGCGCGTTTGAAGAAAAACTAACCCCCGATCCAAGGCCCAGTGAAGCCTTTGCTTTGATCCGCAGAACCCCTATTCTCCTTGCCGTCTTGCTGCTCGTAATCTTCATGCAAGTATCCGTAGCTCTTGCCGAATATCGATTTAACGCACACCTAGAGCTCAATATTTTAGATAAAAATTTAAGAACTGCATACTGTGGACAACTGTCTGGCTTGATCAATACGCTCAGCCTCATTTTTCAATTTTTAGGAAGTTATCTTTTAGTAAAGATGTTGGGCTTAAAAAGGAGCCATTTCGTGGTTCCTGTTTTACTCTTTTGTGCAGTCTTAATTTCCCTTATTTTCCCAACCTTTGCAGTCATTTCCCTCTCCTATGTTTTTTTAAAAGCCATCGATTTTTCCCTCTTTGGGGTCATTCGAGAAATGCTCTACGTACCTTTGCAGTTGGATGCCAAATTTCGCGCCAAAGCCATCATCGACGTTTTTACCTATCGCACCTCTAAAGCGCTCGTCTCCTTTGGATTGCTAGGACTTCAAATTGTGGGCAGCATCTATCTGCTAGATTATATCGGTTATGTTTCGCTATTTGTCTTTGTGGCATGGCTTGTCACGGTGCGCATCTTGTATAAAAATATGGGACACTCCACTACCTCTACAGCTGTGCCGCTTTGATTTTTCTTGTCAACGCATCTTAGCTGCATATATCATGTAGGTATGTTTCGCGAATTTGTCCCTAAGTCATTTGTCTACCTCAAGTCGGGTTATACGTGGGCTACGTTTCGCAAAGACCTCGTAGCTGGGATAACCGTTGGCATCATCGCCCTTCCCTTAGCGATGGCATTTGCCATTGCATCGGGGGTGAATCCCGATAGGGGACTCTTTACAGCAATCGTCGCTGGATTTTGCGTCTCTGCATTCGGAGGTAGCCGCATTCAAATTGGAGGCCCCACAGGCGCCTTTGTTGTTATCGTTTACGACATCATTCAGAGAACAGGTTACGAGGGCCTTGCCATCTCCACTCTCCTTGCAGCTGTATTGTTAGTTTTGCTTGGCGTTTTCCGAATTGGCTCTTGGATCAAATACGTGCCGCACCCCTTGGTCACTGGTTTTACAACGGGGATTGCGCTCATTATCTTCTCCACGCAGATCAAAGAGTTTTTTGGCCTTACCATGGGAACTCCGCCGGCAGCTTTTGTGGCAAAATGGGGCGCCTACATCAAAGCCTTTCCCTCCTTTGACCCAACGACTAGTCTACTTGGGCTTGCAACGCTTGGACTCATTTTAGCCATTCGAAAGTGGGTTCCAAAAATCCCTTGGGGCATCGCAGCCATCGTCCTTGCAACAGCCGCTGCACGCATTTTAGGGCTGACTGTAGATACCATTGAATCGAAGTTTGGACAAATTCCAAACAGCTTGCCCTTCCCCTCGATTCCCTCCCTTCTCATCCCGCAAGCGAACCTTGCAGAAATCTGCTTTGATGCAGTCACCATTGCCTTTTTAGGGGGGATTGAGTCCCTTTTATCCGCTGTGATTGGAGATGGCATGATCGGAGGGCGGCATAAACCTAATTGCGAATTGGTCGGGCAGGGGATTGCCAATTTTGCATCGGTCATTTTTGGAGGCATTCCTGCGACCGGTGCCATTGCCCGCACCGCCGCAAATATCAAAACAGGTGCTCAAACACCTGTAGCTGGCATGATTCACGCTGCAGTGCTTTTTGCGATTTTAGTCTGCTTGGCGCCTATTGTCAGCCAAATTCCACTTGCAGCTCTAGCAGCCGTGCTGGTGATGGTCTCTTGGAATATGTCTGAAATAGGGCACTTTATTCGATTGCTCAAGGCTCCCATCGGAGATGTAGCGATCCTTCTCACTGCATTTTTGCTCACCGTCTTTGTCGACATCACAGTGGCGATTTCTCTCGGCATGGTCTTATCTTCTTTCTTGTTTATGAAACGGATGAGCCAAGTTTCCAAAACAGTCTCTTTGACAGATCTGTTTAAAGAGCCGCGGATCGAATTTCCAGAGCGCTCAGATCCTGATGCCATCAGCCGTAAAGTCGTTCCCCACGGGGTTGAAGTCTATGAAATCGAGGGCCCCTTTTTCTTTGGAGCGGCCGACTTATTAAAAGACCTCCTCGTGAATTTTGAAAAACCCCCAAAAGCCTTCATTCTTCGCATGAGAAAGGTCCCATTAATCGATGCATCTGGCATGTATGCTCTTCGGGAATTTTTCCAAAAGTGCAAACGGTCCAAAACGACTTTGATTCTTTCAGGGATCCATGGTCAAACAGAGATAGATTTGCGCAAATTCGGCCTCACTGAAATGATCGGCTCTGCTCAGGTTTTCCCCCATATTGATGCCGCTTTAGCGCGAGCTGAGGAGATCTGCCGAGGAGAGAGCCTCTAAAACATCTAGAAAGACCTTATCTTTGCTAGCTTGTCCCTCAATTTCGTGAAAAACGCCACTTTGCGCTTGGTAGTACTCGATTAAAGGGGCTGTTTGCTTGCGATAAACCTCTAGCCTTTTGCGCACGATCTCTTCCCTATCGTCATCTCGTTGATACAAGGCAGAGCCGCACACATCACAAGTACACTCCTGTTGGGGAGGGTCAAATTTATTGTGATAGGGTCTTGCACACCCACGACAAGCCAGCCGTCCCGTAATTCGCTCAATGATGAGTGGATCTTGTAAAGAGAAATATAAAACGAGCAGTCGTACGTATCCTTGCAGGCGCTCATCTAATTTTTGTGCTTGTAAAACCGTTCGAGGAAAGCCATCTAAAATATATCCCATTTTGCAATCTGCAAGATGTACGCGCTGGAGCAACATATCTATGACAAGCGCGTCAGGCACCAAGTGTCCTTGATCGATGAAGGCTTTCGCTTGGACCCCCAAAGGGGACAAAGTGCGAATATGTTCTCGAAACAATTCGCCTGTCGAAATATGGGGAATGCCCAAATGCTGACTTAAAGGGCCGGCATGAGTCCCTTTACCGGCCCCTGGAGGACCGAGCAACACAATCACTAGCGGTTTTTCTATCAAATCCATAATCACAGTTTCTCAGTGTAACGCAACTTACAGTTTTTCTAAATCATTTTCGGTATAGAATAAATTCTTTCATTGAAAAGATGCCTGCAACATTGTATAATCATGCGCCGGAGGAAGGATGAGAAAGCGTCAAAAAAGAGAAACGACTATTTTAGATGTCACTCAAGGATTTGCTTTTGCCATTTTGTATCGACCTCTAATTGGTAAAAATTCTCCTTTACACTATCCGATTGCCATTCGCTCCCCCTTTACGTTTAAAAAATTCCCTCCACTCCCTGGGCGGTAAATTTTTCTTCGTCAAAAAAATCTTGCGCAACCCATCCTCAAAATGGTAATAAGGTTTCTCCTTTTAATCTATGCGCAAGAGGTATCTGTTGCAAGGCGTCCTTCCCCTTTTTTTAACCACAGAGGCTGATGATGCAATACATCAGCAGTGGCTGGACCGGCTCGAAGAGCAAAAGATTTCATGGGAACATTTTTTGCACGAGGCGGGGGATTGTTCGCAGTTTTCCCGTGCGGCCACGAGCCGATATCATCGTACCCTATTGCATTTAGCTGTATTAGATAATCGTCTTGAAGTTGTCTCATTATTCAGTCAGGATACATCCGCAAAAAATCGTCGAGACATCTATGGCCTGAGCCCACTTGACTTCGCCCAATTTCTGAATCGTCAAGAGTGTCTTGCACACCTGAAACCGCACCGCACTTCACAAGATCAAGAAGATTTATCCTCATTTCCAGCGCATTTTGAATCGCTATCCCACCCCATCTTTGAAACAAGGGACGCCCTCGAATATGTATTGGCTCAAGTCGACAAGGTCAAACAAGACGATCTCATCTCATCTGACAAAATTTGGATGGGCATCTACTTTGATAAAGAGATCCGAGAAGCTCTTTACCCGCCCGTCAAGATCCAATACCTCGACGAGCAGCTTGGATACGGCGTCATTGCAGAACAAAAGATTCGTCCCTGTGCATTTGTCGGGGAGTATACAGGCATCATTCAAGAGAGAAAGTCTAAGCTATTGAAAGACAAAGAATATTGCCTGCGTTACAATGTCTGGGAAGGGAAGAAAAATTATTGCATCGACGCAGAGCGCAAAGGCAATTTTACCCGCTTTATCAACCACAGCGATAAACCCAACTTGGGACTACAATCCGTCTATTGGCGAGGAATACCCCGCATGATTTTTGTCGCATTGAAAGAAATTCCAGCGGGGAAACAACTCACCTTTGACTATGGCGCCGAGTTTTGGAAAGACTTTCGCCACCCCCCAAAAAGCATCGATGATTTTTGAGCGAGAAGAAAAATGCTTGAGCCTTGCGCAATTTGAGGCGCTCACTTGTGCCAAATGGAACCCGCAGCTGGAGTTCGCCTCGCAAGAGATCTTGTTACAGATTCAAACGATCACAAAAAAACTGCACAAAAAAGGGGAGCTGACCCTAGAGCAGCTATGGCTTGGGCAGTACTATCGAAAAGAGATATCCACCCCTCCTGTTCCCGATGTCTCCGTCCGTTGGATAGGGAGTGATCTGGGGTGGGGAGTTTTCGCGCTGCGTCCCCTCCGAAAAGGGCAGTTTATCGCTCAGTATAGCGGTAAAGTGCGAAAACGGGCGCGTGGCGATGACAAAAATGCGTATTGCTTTGAATACATCGCAAGCCCTGGAGCCCCAACCCCATATCTCATCGACGCCCAAGATCAAGGAGGATTGGGACGCTACTTAAACCACAGCGCAAAACCCAATTTACTCTCATCCATCGTGACATTGGACCACGTAAGCTACGTCATTTTTCATGCCAAAGAGCCCATTGCAGCAGGGGAGCAGCTTTGCTACGATTACGGAGAAGACTACTGGTCAAAGCGACGGGCGCCGAGCCTTTTATCCCTGACGGCGTAAAACCCAGTCCTTCAGGACTGGGATACAAGCCGCCCTTAAATCTTTGGAGATGCTTGTTGTTCAATGTATTGTCTGATGACACTCAAGGGCGCCCCGCCACAAGCACCAGCAAAATAGCTTTAAGGTGTTCCAGGATTGT
>JAKAFF010000037.1 GCA_021818045.1 bacterium | reverse complement strand
GCGCCCCTTCCCAAAGAGATTCTCTCAGATTTTGAGGATTCTTTATGAGATTGCTGTTAGATACGCATGTTTTTTTGTGGTGGGTTAGGGGGGATAAAAGATTGCCCAAAGGCATCGTAGAGAAAATCGCTGAGGCAGAGGAGGTGTATCTGAGTAGTGCTTCGATCTGGGAGATTGCCATCAAAATGCGATTGGGAAAAATTGTTGGAGATATGAGCGCCTTAATTCAGGAGATGCACAACAGTCATTTTCTGGAGCTGCCCATTACGAGTCGGCATGCTGCAGCAACCTTGGGCCTGCCCGATCTGCATCGAGATCCATTTGATCGCATGCTCATAGCGCAAGCGGTCTCAGAGCCTTTGTTATTTCTGACAGCCGATCCTCAACTTCGTAAATATTCGGAGTTGGTAGAAGTTATACACAAATGAGTTCAAAAGTTTGTTTTCGGCTGCGCTTTGGCGCAGCCGAAAACCCAACTTGTGAACTCATTTGTGTATATTCAGTAGATTTTTTTGAAAAGATTCGGGAAGGCGGTAAGCCGGATTCTGTCGAGGGCCATCATTCCTCTAGGGCGATTGTCGCCAACCGCCTCAGGCAGCCTCTTCGGGAGTCTTCGCGCAAAGAAAACGCTATCCCACTTTAGCCTTGCTTCGGATAGGGTTTACAACGCCCCCAGTTGCCTGAGGTGCGATTAGGTCCAAGACCTAAACTTTTCAACCGTATGGTGTAGTCTCTGTTGCACTTATCCGTTGCCTTGCGGCACCCAGCCGTTAACTGGTATCCATCCTTGTGAAGTCCAGACTTTCCTCACTTTTGCATTTAAGCATCGGTGCGATGGCCTGCCTTCCCGAAAAAAATTAGACGGCAGCTGTGCGGCGACGGCGCCGTTTTGTTGCGGCAGCTGTTCCTTCCACCTCTTCGCTTTCTTGCCAAAAGTGGATTCGTGAACAGTGTTCGCAAAAAATCAGCCGCTCTCCCTTGCGCACGGCATTCTCATGCTGCGCAGTCAGGGTAATATGGCAGCCGGAACAGCTCCGATTTTCAATGGGCACAACGACGCGGTCCTTTTTGTTGTTCAAGAGCCGCTCGTAAACGCGCATAATTTCCGGTTCTGCCGTTTGAGCGAGTGCGTCTCGCGAAGTTTTCAGCTGGGCGCCCTCTTGGTTAATGAGGCGGATGCTCTCTTTAATCTCATTTTCGAGGTTGCGGCTGCTCTCTTCGGATTGCGCAAGCGATTCTTTGATTTTGATCAAAATTTCTTCTTCGAGGTTGCGCTTGTCGATCAGGTCGCTTGCGATTTGCTCCGTTGCGATGCGTTCTCTTTCTGAAGAGGTCATCTCTTGGGTCAGCGCATTGAACTCGTCGACTTTTTTGACTGCGGCTTGCCGAGTTTCGAGTTTTTTAATCCGATCTTTGATTTCAGAGATTTTAGTCTCCTGGGCAACAATCGTGCGGTTGAGTTCCGCAATCTCATTTTGCTTCTCTTTTTGCTGGGCATGTAACTCTTGACGAAGCGAATCGATGTGGGTCAATTCTTTCAAGCGCTCTCGCTTGAGTCGCATCAAACGAATCATCTTCATGTCGAGTTCTTGGATGTCTAGAAAAATCTTCAGATTGTGGAGCATGAACGGAACCTCTGGAAAATAATCAGATTTATGGGAATACTTTACTATTTAAGGGTAAATCACACAAGGGAAATATACCGAAACTACCTGAAGAATCGGTATAGTTGCAGCTATTCGGAGGGGTATGAGCTTTTTAAAAAAATACTTTTCTCAAACAGATCCAAGCGCTCAAAGTGCCTCTGCGATCGCTTTTATGGCCTCACTCGATGCGGTGGGAGCCGTGTCTCCACACATCGCGCATAGCATTGTCAAAGAATTGCAGGATCAACGCTCGCATCTCAAGTTAATCGCGTCCGAAAATTTTTCTTCTCTGCCTGTGCAGCTTGCCATGGGAAATTTGCTCACAGATAAATATAGCGAAGGATATGCAGGACACCGTTTTTATGCCGGATGCGAAAATGTCGATGCGGTGGAGCTGGAGGCGGCAAGTCTTGCCAAACAAATTTTTGGCGCAGAGCATGCTTACGTGCAGCCCCATTCTGGAGCGGATGCCAATATGGTTGCTTTTTGGTCGATTCTCGTGCAAAAGGTGCAAACCAAAGAGATCGATGCTTTGGGGAAAAAAGGGGTGGATGAACTCACGCCGGAAGAGTATGAACGCATCCGCCAGCTGATCGTGAATCAAAAGGTGATGGGAATGGCTCTCGGTTCTGGGGGGCATTTGACCCATGGCTATCGGCACAATATTTCGGCCAAAATGATGCGAGCTTCCACCTACGAGGTCGATTCTAAGACAGGTCTTTTAGATTACGCCGCTTTGCAACGGCGCGTTCAGCAGGAAAGACCGCTGATTTTGATCGCCGGCTATTCGGCGTATCCACGGTTGATCGATTTTGCAAAGATGCGTGAGATTGCAGATAGCGTTGGGGCCGTGCTTTTAGTCTATATGGCCCATTTTGCAGGTCTTGTAGCAGGAAAAGTGATGACGGGTCCATATGACCCTGTGCCTTTTGCCCATATTGTGACTTCCACAACGCATAAAACGTTGCGGGGGCCACGGGGAGGCTTGGTCCTTTGCAAAGAGGAGTTTCGAGAGGTGGTGAATAAGGGATGCCCCTTGGTATTGGGAGGCCCCTTGCCTCATGTGATGGCAGCAAAAGCGGTCGCTTTTCGAGAAGCAGCAAGCCTTGAGTTTCGCAAGTATGCGCGTCAAGTGGTCGTCAATGCCCAAGCCCTTGCTGAAGAGCTAAAACGTCAAGGTATTGAGGTTCTTACTGGAGGGACCGATAACCATTTGCTGGTCATCGACGTGATGAAGACATTTGGTCTTACGGGCAGGCAAGCGGAGAGCATTTTAAGAGAGGCTCACCTCACGGTTAATCGCAATGCCATTCCGCTCGATGCCAATGGGCCTTGGTACACATCGGGCGTGCGGATGGGCACTCCCGCTACAACCACGCTTGGCATGAAAGAAGAGCAGATGCGAAAGATCGGGTCGATGGTGGCTGATTTATTGCGGGCGGCCAAAGGGGGCGTTGATGAAAAAACAGGTCAAGCTTCTCGAGCAAAGGTCAGCGTGCCCACAGCGGTTTTGGAGAAAGTAAGGACTCAGGTAGCAGATATTTTACAAGAATTTCCCCTTTATCCAGAACTGAGGGTCGACTAAAATCGGTATATTTGGGAACATAGCGCTAAAGGGAGCCATAACATGCCAGAGTCTGCGACTGAAGAAAAATCAAAACTTGTCAACGATAAGCTCGATCTTGCTTTGCTAGAAAAACGGCGCATCTTTCTTTCTGATGGCGTTGATTCAGAGAGCGCTCGCGATATCATCCGCAAGCTTTGGTATCTCGATCACCAAGCTCCAGGGAAACCGATCCTATTTATCATTAACTCTCCCGGAGGGTCTGTCGATTCCGGATTTGCTATTTGGGACCAGATCAAGATGATCTCTTCCCCAGTTTACACTTTGGTGACGGGGCTCGCTGCATCTATGGGCTCTTTACTAAGTCTTGTATCTGGTAAGGGCAAGCGCTTTGCAACGCCAAACTCGCGCATCATGATCCACCAGCCACTCATCGGCGGTGTGATTCGGGGTCAAGCAACCGATCTAGAGATCCAAGCCAAAGAGATGATCAAAACGCGCGCTCAAATCGTCGATGTATATGTCGCGGCTACAGGTAAAGATCGCAAGGCCATTGAAAAAGCAATCGATCGCGATAATTGGATGACTGCGGAAGAGGCGCTTCAATTTGGTTTGCTCGATAAGATTGTTACGTCGATGAAGGATGTAGAGGGTCTGTTACGATAGAGGGCCTTTGGTGCAGAGAGTGGAGTAGGTCGCTGAGACGCTGATGCGCCAAAGACCAATCCATCAAAAGCCATAAAATGCCGGTGATTGCAAATAAGATGTTAATTGCAATCACGAGGGTCACAGCCCCTATGGGGCTTGCGATCAAGGCGACGGCAGCCGCAAGCCCGATGATTGATACTGCGACCATCAGCACTTTTTTTACCAAAATCCTGAAACTCTCTTTGTCCACGAGCTGCGCTAGGTCCGTCACTTCTACAGGCTTCGCAATCTGAGGAGGGGTTGAGGGGGTAGGTACAGGGGGAGGTGTAGCAACTTGTGTAGATGTAGGCGTGGACTGTGTCTCATCTGGCTTTGGTGGGGTGAGTAGCTTGGCGAGCGCCTGGGGACCAATTCTACGCTCTAACATGACCTTGCCTTTAGCGGTTGCGGTTGTTGCGAGCCCCTGTAGAAAGGTGATTTTGTCTTGCGGTGTTGTTTGTTTTGCAAGGTCTTCTCTAAAAGAGATCATATAAGTCAGTTCGGACAAACCTTTCAGTAGAAAAACTGCGTATAGAATGGTCGCGATGATGGGGATTGCGGTGGCGCAGATGCCGGCGATGACCGGTGCTGCAGCGACTTTCAGTAATGTGGCAAAGAGGGTGCCCTTGCTAAAGAGCGTAGATAATGTCAAGGTTCCTCCAAACGCGCTGAATGCCGCTCCGCCCATTGTTAATGTCGCGCCTGCAATGACACCCTCTTCGTCTTGGTTTTTAGATGCCTGAACGATTTCCTGCGCTCCCGTAAGGGCTAGATCAGCTCCAAATACCGCTGCCAATACTCCAGACACGAGCGTGAGGGCGCTCAGTGCTGCGCAACTGACTCTCGCAGCCCCAGCAGAGCTGCGCACAATAGTTGAGCTGTCTAAAGAAACTGCGGCTGACTCTCGAATGCTTGATGGTAGTAATTGTATTGTCATGTTTGTTATCTCGAATTAGTATTATAGCACAATTTTAATAAAAAATAAAGTGTTGCGTTAAATTATTTTTTATACCAAATATCGCCATGGACAGGAAGTTTTCATCGGGATAGTATGAGGGAATGTGTTTCTTATAGTGCTTGTGTCTTTATTCCATGGAAAATGTGCCGCAATTTGTCTTTCAATATCGCCAAAAGGGCGAAGCGCTGCTTCAGCAAGGAGCGGTGGGCGAGCCCTCTTTTTCTAGAGGGACCTATCAGTTTGCGGTGAAAGAGGGGAAAAAAAAGGTCTTCCCTTTTATCCAAATTCGGGATAGCGGAGCTCTAACGGATGCATTTTGCAGCTGTAAAGAGTCGGAAAAAGGTTCTGGATGCGCACATCTTGCAGCCGCCTATTTGAAAATTTTTAATGGGACAGACGAGCCTTTGCACGTACGATTTCGCAAATCGTTGTGGAATCGCTTGTTTCAGATGGCCAGTAAACGCCATGGATATGAGGTGGGGTGTCTTCAAAAGCGCAGTGAGGGGCGCTATACGTGTGATTCGAAGACCCGCAAAGAGCTGTTTTTTATCGAGGCTTTGACTGCGTCGGCGAAAAAAAACTTAAGCCGCATTGTGGAGTTAAGGCCCATTGAGACGGAAGAGACATCGATCAAGTTTTCGAATTTGCCTCTGACTGAACTTGCCGCCTATCGTGCAGGAAAAGCGAGCCACAGTTTGCGCTATGAACTCTCGTTTTGGGCAGATCTTGCCAAATGGTGCATGATGCTTGCGGAAGGGGGAGCGCAGTACGAAATCCTTTATGCAAAACAGCCGATTCCCCACGAAATGACACTGCGGTTTGGGCCATTGACCGTGTGGTTTTATATTGCAGATGTCAATTGGCCGTGGGTCATCCCTTCTTTGAATACGGTGCGCTCATCCTTGAAAGTGTTTGATGCAGAAGATGAGTCGATTCAACAAATTCGCTACGATGAGACACAGCATGCTTTACTCATTCAGCACCGAGGAGAGGTGGGGCATCCAACAGGCGCTCGAAGCGGCGTTGTGCTGGGGGATTGGCGCTATGTCGAGGGGGAAGGGTTTTATCGGCGTCGGGATGATCCCTTTTTGGCGCAAGAGCGCATCGATG
Source organism: bacterium (assembly GCA_021818045.1). Lineage (GTDB taxonomy): Bacteria > Chlamydiota > Chlamydiia > Chlamydiales > SM23-39 > REEB52. Next base: position 3,627 of record JAKAFF010000037.1, on the reverse strand, counting down.
CAAAACAGATTGGAGCGGCTTTGTCCCACTCCGTGAAAACATTGCAGCGATTTTTGCCGATTTTTGTAGAAGAGCGCAAGTGTCAGTACCATTTGCAATTCGATGATACAGGCGCTTTGCATATTCACTTATATGTCTTTGAGGTGGGGGATATGCAATCGGAGAGGGCTCAGTGTTTTTATCCTTGGGTCTATCTTCCCGATCGGGGATTTTTTCTTTTGCAAGACTTTCTTTTTGAGGGCAAAGAGAAGATCATTCCAAAAGAGCAAATGGCGGAATTCATCAATAGACACCGCGTCTGGTTGCACAATTTTCCAGGTTTTGCAACGCATCTAGGGAGCTTAGAATCTCATTTGATTTACCGGATGAGCCCAGAGGGCACGCTCTCTTTCGATGCTCACCTCAATTTCCCCGATGAGTATGAAAAAATGTGGCACTTTGACGAGTGGGTGTATATCGAAGGTCAAGGGTTTTACATGAAAAAAGAGGCCAGAGGACAATTGCCGCTGCATCCCGGCCTACAAATCGAAAAAGAGAGAATTAATGCCTTCATCCGCGAACATAAAGAGGAGTTAGAACAAGTATCTGGCTTTTATAATGTGCAGGCGCCGCTGCAAAAAATGGGACTGCGTCTAAAGATTACCCCAAATGGACTGATCGAAATTGTGCCGACATTGCTCTATGCTCCAGGCGTCGATCCGGCTCATTTGCAAACCTTTGGAGATTACATCTATCAGGAGAGAAAAGGTTTTTCTGAAATTCCGCTCGCCTCTCGCCTCCCCGAAAGATATAGACAATCGCAAATCATCGAAGCTTCCCAAGAGGCTGCCTTTTTGGCATTTGAACTCGAACCACTAAAGCCTTACATTCTCGAAATAGATCCCCGTTTGATTGCTCCTACGCAATTGCGGCTCAAAATCCGCAAAATTGTAGCCAGTAAAAGGCGAAAGGGCCAAGAGTGGTTTGTCGATATGGCTTATTGTTCAGAGAGCGGGATGATCGATCTCTTTTCGATTTGGGACGCATTTCAAGAGAAAAAGAGGCACCTCTTTTCTCCCGCTGGACTTTTGTTTTTGAAAGAGCCGAGGTTTCATTGGATTCGGCAATTGTCTAAAAGTTGCTTGGACCGTAGACGCGGCCTTTTGCGACTCAACACGGTGGAGTGGATTCGTCTGAGCGTATTTGAGTCCTTTGAAGAGCCATCGGATCCGCAAACCAAGCAATTTTTAGAAGAGCTAAGCCGTCTTGAAACCGATCGCATCCTCGATATTTCCCAGTTGAAGGCCACGTTGCGCCCCTATCAAGAGCTGGGATTAAATTGGCTTTGGTTTCTTTATTGCCATGGCCTGTCTGGATTGCTTTGCGATGATATGGGCCTTGGGAAAACGCATCAGGCCATGGGCCTACTTGCAGCAGTCATTCATGAAGATCCAGAAAAAGAGCGCCGCTACCTTGTCGTGTGTCCTACCTCCGTCATTTATCACTGGCAAGGACTACTCCAGCGCTTTTTGCCAACCTTGCGCGTCTACACCCACTATGGACTTGAGCGCTCCTTAGAAGCTTTTGAGGAAAAATACGACATTTTATTGACCTCTTATGGGATTTTGCGCTTGGGTAAAGATGATTTGCGCACGTTTCAGTTTGAAGTGGCTATCTTCGACGAGATCCAAATTGCCAAAAATCATGCATCGCAAACGCATAAAGCGCTGCGATCGCTACGCGCTAATATGAAACTTGGACTCACAGGCACCCCGATTGAAAATCGCCTGCGCGAGCTCAAATCGTTGATCGACATTGTCCTCCCATCCTACATGCCCCCCGACCCTGTGTTTCGCGATATTTTTATCAATCCCATTGAGAAGCTAAAGGATGAAGAAAAAAAAGCGCTTTTGCAAAAGCTCATCCGCCCCTTTATTTTGCGTCGGAAAAAAAGCGAAGTGCTCACAGATCTTCCCGAAAAAATCGAAGAGATTGCCTATTGCGACTTAAGCGAAGAGCAAAAACACCTCTATGCGCAAACAGCGGCTCAAATGCGAGATACGATCTATCGCGATCTACAAGACCCTTCTAAACCTGTATCTTTCGTACATATTTTTGCAGCCCTTTCAAGACTCAAACAGATTTGCGACCATCCAGCGCTGATTTCCCCTGTAGCCAAAAATGAGCACGCCCATCAATCGGGCAAGTGGGATCTTTTCGTCGAACTGCTCGGCGAGGCGCGCGATAGCGGACAAAAGGTGGTGATCTTTTCTCAATATTTAGAAATGCTCTCCATCATAGAGCGCTACCTCAAAAAAAAGGGGATCGGATACGCCGGCATTAAAGGCTCGACTCGCGATCGAGCAGAGCAGCTGCGCCGCTTTAGAGAAGATCCCCAATGCGAAGTCTTTGTAGCCTCCCTTCTTGCGGCGGGAGTGGGCATCGATCTGACCGTTGCATCTATCGTGATCCATTACGATCGATGGTGGAACCCCGCCAAAGAAAACCAAGCAACCGATAGGGTCCATCGCATCGGCCAAAATCGGGGAGTTCAAGTGTTTAAACTCGTCACCAAAAATACGATCGAAGAGCACATCCACGATATGATCGAGCGCAAAAAAGGGCTGCTTGAAGAATTGGTCGGCTCGGAAGACCAGATCAATTACTTAAGTCGAGAAGAGCTGATCCGCGTATTTGAACTGATGTTTTGAACTGCGCCTTGCGCGGTTTGAAACAAAGTCGTCATTCGACGATCTTGCCGGCGATGATGATCGATTAAGAAGGCCGCTAAAATTAAAACTCCAATTGTCATGCCAAGAAATAAATTGCTCGGTCCAAGAAGAGCAATCGCCGCAACGGCCGCAACGAGCGGGACAGCAACAAGCAAAGATTTCAATAGAGTTTTTTTGCGCGCCGACCACTGGAACTCTTTAATTTCTCTTGCAAAACGGCACTCTGATAAGTGCTGAAATGCATCACTAAAAGGTTTAATCGTCTCAAGCGCCATCAATACCCACTGAAATTATACCAGATTTTGCCTCTGATATCAACCTGAAAGGGCGTCTTTAAAATTTAACCTTCTCTCTGTGAACTCGGTTGTGTATACTCTTGCGAACCTTGTTCGCGGGTGGTAAAAAAACCATTTTCCCCGATTCTTCAGGGTGTCTCGGTATGCATGCAGTGAGTATAGCGGTTGATTTGAATCCCCAATGGCCTGGATCTGGTATGCTCTCAAAAACAGATGCGGCCATAGGTTCCTCCAAATGGCCGGACATTTTATCCCTGACGGCGTAAAATCCAGTCCTTCAGGACTGGGATACAAGCCGCCCTTAAGGGCGGGGTTTCCCGACGGAGGAGGGATGAACATGGTCTGTTTCCCCATCAAATTCTACCAGATTCGCTTCAAAATCAGAGCATATATCTTTCAGAATAGCTTTAAGGTGTTCCAGGATTGTTTTCGTGAATATAGGACGACGGTATACACAAATGAGTTCAAAAGTTGGTTTTGGGCAACGCGAAAGCTGGCGGAATTCACCTATCGTAAGTGACCCAATATTAAAAATATAGGGTCACTTACGATAGGTAAATTGCGCCGCTTTGGCGCAGCCGAAAATCCAACTTTTGAATTCATTTGTGTATAGACATCAA
>JAKAFF010000036.1 GCA_021818045.1 bacterium | reverse complement strand
AGGCTGCGACCTAAGGTCTCTTCTCTAAATGCTGAATGCTTCGAACAGTCTCTCTTTTGTCCGCGCGCCCCTGGCTTTTCTTTTTTTACAAGAAAGCTCTAGCTTGCGCATTGTAGCCGTTATCTTGGCCATGATTACAGACAGCATTGACGGGTATTTGGCTAGAAGAAGTCAGTCGGTCAGCAAATTCGGGACCATTCTCGACCCTGCTATGGACAAGTTTTTTGTCTATTTTGCAATTACCGTCCTCTTGTTAGAACATCACGTAGCTCCTTGGGAAATGGCTGCTATGCTCTCCCGAGACTTCTTTTTATGCCTATACGGTTTTCTCATGATTGCTACACGTCGATGGAAAACGGTTGCATTCCGAGCCATTCGATGGGGAAAGGTGACCACAGCACTCCAATTTCTCATACTGATTGGACTTGTTGCTGGAGCCGCATTTCCTTGGTATCTCTACGCAAGTTTTGTAGGTATGGGCTGGCTGGCTTTTTTAGAACTGTATCACACAACGCCCGCAGCACGCCAAACGTAATAGACAGTTGCTTCTAACGCATTTTTGAGTTAGGGTAACCATAACACCAAATGGAGATTTGCGCCCATGGAAGTACAACGAGAATCGATTTTTATCTCTGCGATTCGCTCTTTTTTTAAAGTGTTTTTTGCTGTTTGCGGTCTATTTTTAGGCTTCATCGTGATGAGTATCATCTACGGAGCGCTCTCCGGCACTCCCGCCATGGAAGCAAAAACCAAAATCCAATACTTACCAGATGCCCATAATAACAAAGAAATTGTTTCGTCTTCCGCTCCTGTCATTTTGCAAATGAATATCCACGGAGTGATTGGCGAGCCAAACGGCTTGGATTCCGCCTCTGTTCAAAATGTCTTACTCGAATCGAGAACCAGCCTCTTAAAAGGAGATCGAGTCAAAGCCATTTTACTACACATGAATACACCTGGAGGCACTGTAGTAGATGCAGACAACATCTACCGGATGCTCCAAGAGTATAAGGCGCAATACAAAGTACCCATCTATGCCTACGTCGATGGCCTCTGTGCATCAGGGGGCATGTACATCTCCTGCGCTGCAGATCAAATTTATGCAGGGCCCGCAAGTATTATTGGCTCAGTGGGCGTGATCATCGGCCCGTTCTTCAACGTCGTAGACGGCTTAGCGAAAATCGGCATTGCATCACAAACCATTACAGAGGGGCTAGATAAGGATATGATGACCCCATTTCGCCCCTGGAAACCCAATGAAGATGCATCACTCAAAGCAGTCACCGCCTATTTCTATCAGCGCTTCGTCGACCTCATGACCACAGCCCGCACCCGCTTGGATAAAACTAAGCTTGTAGACGTGTATGGAGCTCAAGTGTTCAATCCCGTACAGGCGCAAGAATATGGCTATATCGATCACGCTAATGCATCTCGTAATGAGGCTCTTTTAGCTTTAATGCAAGAGGCTAAAATAGACCCAAACAAGCCCTACCAAGTGGTATCTTTAGAACCTAAAAATGAATGGATCTCTTCTTTACTCAACGAAAAGGCCTCCCCTCTGTTCACAGGAAAAATCGAGCATACAATCGATACAGGGGCGCCTAAAATCAAAGATCAGGTCGCCTATTTATACCAACCATAGATGGATAAGATCTATATTCTAGATGCCGTCAATTACCTGTTTCGCTCCTATTACGCAATAGGAGCGATGTCCAATGATCAAGGACAAGCCACAGGTGCGCTTTTCGGCTTTATCCGCTCAATTCAAAAACTGATCCGGGATTTCTCCCCCACTCATTTAGTCTGCGTCTTCGACGGCCCCGACAATAAACGGTCGCGCAAAGAGGTGTATGCAGAATACAAAATGCACCGCAAAGCAGCGCCCGATGATCTACTGCCTCAGTTTGAGTGGGCCTATGAATATTGCGCAATGGCCGGTCTTCCCACTTTGTGTGTAGACGGCGTAGAGGCAGACGACACCATGGCATCTGTTGCCTTATGGGCCGAAAAAAAGGGGGCCACCGTCTTTCTTTGTTCAAGTGACAAAGACCTCATGCAACTCGTCAACGACCACATCTTCTTGCTCCATTTACACAAAGACAATCTGCTCGTAGATGCCGCAAAAGTCCAAGAGTTATACGGAGTGCGCCCTGATCAAATGCTCGACCTGCTCGCCATCATGGGAGATGCTTCAGACAACATTCCAGGCTTGGAAGGATTTGGCCCTAAAACGGCTGCCTCTTTACTCCAAGAACTAGGCACTCTCGACAACATTTTAGCACACCCAGAGCAAGTCAAAGGGGCCAAAAAACAAGAAGTGCTCAAAACGCAAAAAAAAGAAGCCCTCATGAGCCGAGAGCTGGCTACCTTGCGTACTACAGTCCCTATTCCCCTGGACGCAGAATTTTATCGTTTAAAACAAAGCGATCGACAACAACTGACCCACCTGTTTCAAACCATGCAGTTCAAGTCACTGCTAAAAGAGCTAAATGAGCCCACACACACACCCATTCCACCCCCATGTAAAGCTGCTTTACATCCCGATCTACCCCATTACCACTTAGTCGATGATGAAACGCAACTTCAAGAGCTGCTTACCCTCCTTACCAAAGCCACAACGGTCGGCATAGATACTGACACTACCGCTACTCCCCCCTTACTTGCCCATCTTGTAGGGATTGGTTTTTGCATCGAACCCGCAACTGCTTGGTATGTGCCTTTGAATGGACGCTTGGGGAAACGCCGCGTTCTAGAAATGCTCAAGGAGTTTTTCCGAACAGCACCTTGCGCATTTTATGGGCATAACTTTAAATACGACTACCATGTTTTAACCAACCTCTCTTTGCCGATTCATAAAATCGCTTTCGATACGCTGCTTGCCTCCCATCTACTGGACCCCCAAAATCGCAGGCATAATCTAGATGATTTGGCGATGGAAAAATTCCAAAAAGCAAAAATTCCTTTGGAAAGCCTCATTGGCAAAGGCAAAAAGCAGATCTCGATGCGCGACGTCCCCTTAGAAAAGGTCAAAGACTATTGTTGTGAAGACATCGATTACACTGCAAGACTCAAACACCTGTTTGAACCTGCCTTGCAAGAGCAACACCTCGATCGGATTCTTTATGATATTGAACTGCCTTTATTGCCCATTCTTGCCCAAATGGAGCGTACAGGCATCTATCTCGACACTGAAGCTCTGCACAAGGTCGGCCAATCTGTTGTACAAGAGTTGACGGCAATCCGTTCTTCGATTTTTCAACTTGCGGGAGGAGAATTCAACTTGAATTCCCCCAAACAATTAAGCGAAATTCTGTACCAGCACTTGAGGCTGAAATCCAGCACCCAATCCACTAGTGCAGATGTCTTAGAAGAACTCATTGATGCTCACCCCATCATTCCAAAAATCCTCGAATATCGCACCTTAGAAAAACTGCGTTCTACCTATATCGATGCACTGCCTCACGCGGTCAATCCAGTGACGGGGAGAATTCACTGCACATTCAATCAATCTGTGACCGCTACGGGACGCCTCTCTTGCCAAGACCCCAATTTACAAAATATTCCTCTACATTCTGGGATCCGCGCATGCTTCAAACCCACTCAAGGATCGTGCTTTCTAGGGGCAGATTATTCGCAAATCGAGCTGCGCTTGCTCGCTCACTTCAGTCAAGATGCCGAACTGACACGCGCTTTTAACATGGGGCGCGATATCCATGTACATACAGCCTCGCTGATTTTTGATGTGCCTGAAAATCAAGTCACCCAATCTATGCGCTCGCAAGCTAAAACGGTCAATTTTGGCATCGTCTATGGACAAAGCCCTTTTGGACTCGCAAAACAACTGGGAATTTCAATATCTGAAGCCTCTATATTTATAAAAAAATATTTCGCTAGATACTCTGGGGTACAACGATACTTAGAACAAAGCAAAGCAGACGCTCGCAAAACAGGCATGGCTAAAACGCTCAACGGCAGACAGCGTCCTATCCCTGAGATCCATAGCCGCAACCCATCCCTTCGCGCTGCAGCGGAAAGGCTCGCTATTAACACCCCATTACAAGGAACTGCCGCGGATCTCATTAAAATGGCCATGATCGATATCGACAAGGTCATTCGAGAGCGCAAGTTGCTAGGAAAAATGGCCCTTCAGATCCACGACGAATTAATTTTTGAGGTTCCTCGTGAAGAAGTCGCCGATTTTCAACAGTTCGTCAAAGCAAAAATGGAGCATGCGATGCAGCTACATATTCGCATCGAAGTAGACATGGCCGTTGGCAATAATTGGGCTGAATGTTAAAATTGAAGAAAATTGCTATCACAGGTGGGGTAGCTAGCGGAAAAACCTCCGTGTGCCAGTTCTTCAAAGGGCTGGGGGCCTGCGTAGTGAATGCGGATGCGATAGTCCACGAACTCCTAAGGTCCGACACCGATCTCGGTCAGCAACTCATACGTCAATTCGGCCACGATATAGCAAAAAACGGGCAGATCGATCGTAGAGTGCTTGCTGAAAAAGCATTCAAAGATCCTCAGGCTCTCAAAAAGTTGGAGAGTTTGGTGCATCCGATGGTGTTCCGAAAGATCGACGAGCTTTATAAAATAGCTTGTGAAGAGGACCGTTACTCATCCTTTGTGGTAGAAATCCCGCTGCTCTTCGAAGCCGGGGCAGATCCATGGTATGATGTGATTGTCACGGTACTTTCAGACCCTGCTAAAGCAAGAGAGCGATTTACGCAATTGGGATTTCAACAAACAGAATATGACTTGCGCATGAAGCGACAAATGAGTCCTGAAACAAAAGCTGCAAAATCCAATTTTACAATTCAGAACAACGGTTCTTTAGTCGATCTGCAAGATCAGGTAATTCGACTAAACCAAATCATTCACAACCCATAAGCCTGGAGATTTTCCCACATGAACCAAGAGCCACAAACGGAGCCAAACAATGTTGAGCACCGCCCCCCTCCCGATTTTGAAATTGTGACTAAAATCTCCGATTTGCAGAGGATGAAGATCGACCAACTGCAAAATTATGCACGCAATATTGGTCTCAAACACACGGGATCTTTGCCTAAATCTGCTGTCGTATTTGAGATTGTCAAAACGATCTCTGAACGTCCCAATGAGGTGCTCTATGGAGAGGGAGTTCTAGAGGTTCTGCCAGATGGGTTTGGGTTTTTGCGCTCTCCCTATTACAACTATCTGCCATCCACAGAAGATATTTATGTATCTCCCGCACAAATTCGCCGTTTTGATTTACGCAAAGGCGACACGATTTATGGTTCTATTCGAGCGCCCAAAGACAAAGAAAAATATTTCGCGATGCTCAAAGTGGAAAGAATTAACGGGAAAACCTTTGAGCAAACACGCGATCGACTGCTCTTTGAAAACCTCACGCCATTGTATCCCGACAAACGACTCGTCATGGAAACGGCACGAGAAAGACTCACTACGCGCGTTTTGGATTTGGCAGCCCCCATCGGAAAAGGGCAGCGCGCCCTTATCGTAGCCCCTCCCAAATCGGGGAAAACGATTCTCATGCAACATATCGCCAATGCAATTGAAATCAACAACCCCGAAGTCGTGCTGATGGTTCTTCTGATCGATGAGCGTCCAGAAGAGGTCACAGACATGATTCGCACCGTCAAGGGGGATGTCATTGCATCCACTTTTGACGAACCTCCCGAAAGGCACGTGCAGATTGCTGAAATGGCAATCGAAAAAGCGCGCCGTCTTGTCGAATGCGGATCAGACGTTGTCATTTTGCTCGACAACATCACCCGTCTTGCCCGTGCATATAACACCGTGCAGCCCCATTCGGGCAAAATTCTCACTGGGGGTGTTGACGCCAATGCGCTGCATAAACCCAAGCGCTTCTTCGGTGCCGCTCGCAATGTAGAGCAAGGGGGCTCCCTCACCATTATTGCCACAGCCCTCATCGATACGGGTTCTCGTATGGACGAGGTGATCTTTGAAGAATTCAAAGGCACTGGCAACATGGAGCTTGTGCTCGATCGGCGCTTAGCTGATAGACGCGTTTGGCCGGCTATCGACCTCATTAAGAGCGGAACCCGTAAAGAGGAGCTTCTCTACCATCCTGCAGAGCTAGAGAAAATCTATCTCTTGCGTCAAGGTCTAGCCGATCTTACACCTGTTGATGCGATGAATCTTCTCACAGCGAGACTGAAAAAAACAGCTTCCAATGCGGAGTTCTTGCTTTCCATGAAAGAATAAGCTATACGGAAAATGGTTTGGAGGACCTATGAGGGCGTTGATTCTCTTCTTGATGTGCGCAAGCCTAATTGGTGCAGGTGTTTGGACCTGGAATTACAATCCTAAAATGCGCTCAAAAATAGAGGAGCTCTTAAGCTCTGGTACCTTTCAAACGCTTGAGGTGCGCTATTCTGCTGAAGCAATTATGGAGGCGCACCGCAAAGAACTTCTTAAGGACTCTAGTCACGTTTTTTTAGAGCCCACGCTCAAGTTTGTCCCCTATTTGCTCTTGGATGTGAAGTACACCCGTTCTCCAGATAGAACAAACGAAGGGGTGATTCTTTGGGGCTTAGTGGATGCAGAAATGGTGATCAACACCAGTTCGTGGGAAAAAACACATGGCTTTGCAGATTGCATCGCCTCGAATGCAACACGCCAAGAATTTAAGATCATCAATGCCCTCGCCTCGCGCGGCGGAGCCTGGGATCGAGATGGGATTTCCAAATTTCTCAACATTGAAAATCACATTTTAGATACCTGGATCGACAGCTGCCGTAAAAAAAGCCTCATCGTACAAAACGGCAATACCTATCGACTCCATCTACAAAGCCCGCGCCTGCAAGTGTTGCCAGAAACCAAAATCGATCAGTGGTTGGTTACAAAAGCCACCAAACATGCACTACGCGTCAAAAAACGGTTCCGTCACGCCCAAATTGAAAACATCGCAAAGGCGGCTTTTGGCAATGATTTTGCGATCCGCAAAACCGCTGAAGTTTTTCTTCCGGTATACAGCATTGTCGTACAAAATCCGGATGGGACTCAAATGACTACTTTCTGGAATGCATTGAATGGGAAGCGCTTAGTCGCAACCTCCAATGAAATTGAGTAACTACCCCATTCCCTTATTAGTCCTATGTGGCATTTGCCTCGGACTTGTTTTCTATTTCCCCCTACATCGTCATGAACTGGGGGACTGGATTTGGCGCATCACCCTTATTGCAGGAGGCGCGCCTATCGTCTGGCAAACATTCAAAGGCATATTGCAAGGACACTTTGCCTCCGACATCGTCGCAATGCTTGCCATTATCACCGCCATCCTCATGGATCAAGTCTTTGCAGGAGCCGTTGTCGTATTGATGCAATCTGGGGGAGAGGCACTAGAAAATTATGGCTTGCGTAGAGCCTCTACATCTCTGGAGGCGCTCCTAGCTAGAGCCCCCCAATTTGCGCTTCGCAAAACAGGCAATACCTTAACGAAAATCGATGTCAAACAGGTGCAAATTGGAGACATCCTGGTCGTACGCCCTGGAGATCTGATCCCTGTGGATGGCACGATTCAAAATGGCACGGCAGAAATTGATGAGTCAGCGCTAACGGGGGAGCCTTTAGCACAAACAAGACTCCCTGGAGACAAAATATTTTCGGGCACAATCGACACCAATGGCGCCTTTGAAATGCGGGCCGATAAACTCAGCCAAGAGAGCCAATACCAAAAAATCGTCGATCTCGTCCAAAAAGCCCAATCAGAAAAAGCTCCCATTCAAAGGCTTGCAGATCGGTATGCGATCTTTTTTACTCCCCTGACCCTTGTGATGAGCGCTATCGGATATCTAATCACGCACAACCCCACGACAATCCTCGCAGTCCTCGTTGTGGCAACACCATGTCCCCTTATTTTAGCCACTCCATTGGCCATTTTGTGCGGAATCAACAAATCGGCTCGTAGCGGCATCATCGTCAAAGGGGGAGCTCCTATGGAGCAAGTGGGCAATACAAAAGCTGCAATCTTTGACAAAACCGGCACCATTACCTTTGGATCCCCTTTCGTAGAAGAGATCATTCCACTCAACCACGAAACCGCTGACAATCTTTTACACAAAACTGCTTCCATCGAACAACTCTCTTCCCATTCCATTGCCAAAGCCATTGTAGACAAAGCTCACGGGCAGCTGACAGTCCCTACGCAATTTAAAGAGATTCCTGGCTGCGGCGTACAAGGAGTGATTGATCAAGACGTATATACAATCGGCTCTCAAGCCTTCTTAGAACACACCTTGGGTCCCAGTTGCTTTCAAAACTGTTCAGAGGAGATCAGTCGCTTCTACCACCAAGAAAAACTTTTGACTTTCATTGCCAAAAATAAATTATGCGTTGGCATCTTTGTCGTTAGCGATCGGATCCGTCCTGGCATCCCCACACTCATAGAAAAAATGAGAAAACTAGGCGTCGCTGAATTTGTCATGCTCACAGGAGATAGCGAAAAAAATGCCACCCTTATTGCCAAGCAAGCAGGCATCACAAATGTCAAAGCCAACCTACTCCCTGAGCAAAAAGTACAAGCCGTCCAATCCTTACGCCAGCAATTTCAACCTATTACTATGGTTGGAGATGGGATCAACGACGCCCCCGCACTGGCCACCGCCACCGTTGGCATCGCAATGGGGGCGCATGGCAGCGCTATTTCCGCAGAGGCGGCCAATATCGTACTGCTCGTCGATGACATCTCCAAAGTCGGCGACGTTATCGCAATCGGCAAACATACACTACACATTGCTAAACAAAGCATCTGGATTGGAATCGGACTGAGTTTTGCACTTATGGTCATCGCCGCTTTTGGAACCATTCCCCCTGCAGCGGGGGCGTTATTACAAGAGGTCATCGATGTAGCGGTGATCCTCAATGCGCTCAGGGTGCGGTAAAACAGACCCCTTGCTCAAAACCCCCATTTTCTCTTAAAATACACCCTTCTGGAAAGATGGCTGAGCGGCCGAAAGCACGTCCCTGCTAAGGACGCATACCCTGTAAAGGGGTATCGAGGGTTCAAATCCCTCTCTTTCCGATTTGTAACAATGTGAGGCAAAAAGCAGGAGACGCTCCTTTCAGAAAGGGGATATGCTCACAAAGTGCTTGCTTATTCTCTTATGCCTTATTGCAACTGCAGAAGCCAATAAAGTCCTCGTTATTATCACCGGCTCTGTGCGAGGCTCTGATCTTGCCCATAAAAGCCTTGAGCTCCACTTGCTGAAACCTTATAACGCCGATCTATTTCTCTGTACTGGCGAATCTGACGATCACTCCCCATATATCTATCAGTTAGCCACTTATCTGCATGAATACCCATTATCCGAAAACTGGCGCACCACGACGGATACGATTTCTCAGCATCTCTTTGGGCACACACTATGGCGGAATTATTCTGCAGAACTACTCGGAGAAGGTCTACTAGGATGCTATGATGCACAAGATCACTGGACAGGCTCGGGCTCGGGCTTATTAGTCTTAGCCTCTCGTTATTATGCATGGCAATGGTTGGGACAATCGGGAATATTGGATCATTACGACGCTTTCGTGGTATCTCGTTCTGACTACTACTATTTGGCTGATCATCCAGACATCGCAAGACTTTTGTCTAGCAAAAGCCATATTGCCATCCCCTTCATCCACGAAGATTTTGCAGGAATTTGCGATCGTCATGCCGTCCTAGATCGATTAGGCCTAGAGGCGTACTTGACTGCGCTAAAACCTTTTTTAGAATTTCATCCTGAAAATGGCCCCTATACAAACGACGAACAAGTGCTTCACGCAGCGCTTTGCAAATACCATCATTTTACACCGCTGCGCTATAGAATGCCGGCCTACATGGTTCGCCCTGATAATGATCAAACAGTTACTTGGAGCCCCGGGTCTGCTCAAGATGCCAATGGTCTATGGATCAAGCAATACGGCGAGCACGAAGAAGCAACAAGATGTGTATCACGGCAACCGCCTTCTCGCCACAAGACCTGTCCGAATTAGCTTTTTTCACGATCTGCTATACTGTGCGCGGGTAGATTCT
>JAKAFF010000035.1 GCA_021818045.1 bacterium | reverse complement strand
AATTATTTTGGTTTTTTGCTCCGGTGTCCATTGTCGTCTTTTCATCGTAAACGCCCGTGTTATCGGTTAATCAGTTTACTCGGTTAGACCCTTTCTTGTCTTAACGGGGAGCAGTATATTGAACAGTGACAGATCCAGCCGTGTAGGCAGCAGTGAGAGTAATGGTGCTCGGAACAGTCATCGTCGATGGGAAAGTCGCTGTATCATCTATCGCATTAGGAAAGCCTGTTGAGGGAAGCCAATTTGCAGCCGTGCCCCAATTGCCATTGCCATTTACATTCCACTGATAATCCGTTGCATTAATAATAGCGGTGCGCAAAATACTCGCCAACAGAAAGGCTGCAAAACATTTATCCATATGCCCGATCAACACTCTATGGAGCACATTATCAAAATAAAATTATTTATGCACACACAAACAGACGGACCTATCTTTCATTCCTTACTTGATTTTTTTTAACCTGCTAGTCGGATAAGGGGATAACGAGAACGGAAACATTATCTTCAGATCGAGCTTGTAATGCAGAGAATACAAGATCTCGCGCCAGGGCTTCGGGATCCTTGCCTTGCTGCGCTCGGATGACATTCGCAACTTGTCTTGTGCTCGCAACATCGTAAAGGCCATCACAGGCAAGAATTAGGTGGGTCTTTGGAGGGATATCGGCAAGATCGCGCATCGTAATCTTAGGTCTTGGGTTTAGCCCACGCTCAACCGCGCGATCGCCAATCGCCCTAGCAGTAGCCAGTCTCCTATTGAGCAGGTTGCGGGATGTTCCCGCTGTAAGTACAAAGCCGCCCCGATGTTCAATCCCGTTTTTGTAATAAGGGTCTTGCGGTTTTGCATCTTCGCTCAATTGAGAGCCATTTTCTGGTTGGGTTAAAATTGTTCTGGAATCTCCTACATTTGCAACCCATAATTTCCCATTTAAAATGATCGCTACTGTCGCAGTGGACCCCGATCGATCTTTTGGATACTCAGTCAAAAAATCTCGATGCAGCCTGACAAATGTGATTTTTAATGCGTTCCAGATATTTTCATCTGACAGAGAGTCTTTACAAAACAGTCCAAGAATCTGGGTCAATACACTTTGTAAATTCTGTTTTAGATATTGGGATGCTAAGGCGCCTCCATGGCCATCGAAAATGCCAAATAATACAACCGGCACTGGTGGGGTGTCATGAGAGCGTATGAATTGAAAGGCGATGGAAAGATGCTCATCTTCCATTGAGTCTCTTCGGCCTTGAGCGCTGCAAACACCCACTTGGCAGGTGGATACTTGCAATGAATGGTTTTGCACTTGCGCCTCTATTGCTGGACATGGGAGATATGCAAAAGCGGAATTATCATTTTGACTGGCTTGCTGACATGCTGCCCTTTCTTTTTGCGTCCTTAAACTTTCGTATACGTGGCAAGACCTCCTAACAGACAAATCTCTTTGTTCAGGGCTGAGTATTTGGGGAGAGCGAGAGCGTTGGTAAAGGGGTGGTAATCTGGGCACGTCTGGCGGTGATGGGTAGGCCATTTGACCAAAGTAGGAACTGAGCCATCCTAACGCTGCTGCTGCCAATGCAGAGATCACAATGACGGGGGGTGGTAATTGCAAGGCGGCGGAGGTGAGCGCACATACGCAGGTAGTCACCACAAGGCGCTCGGTCAGTTTGTTGCAAGCAGGCATGGTATACACAAATGAATTCAAAAGTTGGTTTTGGCTTACTCATTCTTTTGTTTGTGGTTTTTCGAAAAATAGCTGGTGAGTCCTTGCTCGTTCGGCTTCATCGCCCGCTCACCCGCCTTCCAATTCGCAGGACACACTTCTCCGTGCGTTTCATGAAAAATCAAGGCATCTAATAGGCGCAGCGCCTCATCGACAGAGCGTCCCAATGGAAGATCATTGACTAGAAGGTGGCGGATGACTCCCTTTTTATCGATGAGAAATAGCCCCCGATACGCCACCCCTTCTTCTTCATTCAACACGTCATAAGCTCGAGAGATCGCCTTATGAATGTCCGCCACGATCGGATAAGTAATCCCTTGAATCCCCCCCTGTGTTTTAGGAGTATTGAGCCAAGCCGTATGACAAAATACGCTGTCGATCGAACAGCCAATCACTTGTGCGTCGCGTTTCGCAAAATCTGCAAGCCTTTCTTCAAATGCATGTAGCTCTGTAGGACACACAAATGTAAAGTCTAATGGATAGAAAAACAAAACCACATACTTGCCATTATAATCGGCAAGCGACAGGTTGCTGCATTTGCCGCGTATTACTGCTTGCGACGTAAACTGAGGTGCTTTTTTTCCAACTAATGTCATTGCTTACTCCATGCGATATTTGCAATCCAACTCTCTTGGCCGATCGTTGTGTCTTGTCCATGACCCGGAACTACCCGGGTTTGTGGAGGCAGGGCAGAGAGTTTTTTAAGACTTTCCCACATGTCTTGTGAACAAGCTGTAGGTAGCGATAAGTTGCCCATCCCACCTTGAAATAGGGTGTCTCCAGCAATAAGTAGGTGGTGGTCTGCCAGATAAAAACAGACGCTGCCAGGAGAATGCCCGGGTGTGTGGATGACTTGTAATTGCAGCCGCCCTACATCCACGATCTCCCCTTCTACGAGCAGTACATCTGGTGTGACGGGCTGCACTGGGAAAAAAAGCGGAATCCCATCACAACCAGGGTTTTGTAAGTTGGCGCGATCTAGTGGGTGGACATAAAGAGCCGCTTGCGTTTGTTGTTTTAAAGCCGCTGCATCCACAAAGTGGTCCCAATGAGAATGGGTTAATAAAATTTTTTCAATCGCTACCCCCAACTCTTGCGCTTTGGCCAATACAAAAGCGAGACTTCCCGAGGAGGGGTCGATCACAGCCCCTTTCCCTGAATCAGGACACCGAAGCAACAAAGCCCGGGTACCTAAAGGACCCGAGGGGAAAGGATAGACGAGCATCGCACTGGAGAGGATTCGAACCTCTGACCCCCTGGTTCGTAGCCAGGTACTCTATCCAACTGAGCTACCAGTGCACAATGTCATCTATCATCGCCGAAGTGCAGCTCAAAAATCAAGAAAGTTCCAGGCCTTTCGAAATTTTATCAATTGAATCGCCTCTTGAGCCGTTAGCCGTTTGACCGCGGAGAGCCCTTTTGCTTCAAATTGGGGCATATCAAAACAGATATTGAGAAAGGGTTGGACCGATTTGTATGAATATCCATGAATAAAGTCTGTTCCTCGAAATGGCGCAGTAAATTCTTCATTCACAAGCTGCACCCAGTCGCGATCTGCTTTATGGCCCCAAGAGCGCACCTTTTTGAGCATCTCATCTTGTGTCCGCACCCAACTGTAGTGATGAAACATGGGGGTCCCATCGCCCGCAGTCACGTGGCGCCTTTTAGGGCCAGGTAGTAGGTTGTAAATCGCATCGCGCTCTTCTTGTCTCAACAGCAGCTCCGATTCGACAGCTTTTTTTTGTACAAGCACTACAGAATCTTCAAAGGGGAGCGCTTGATGTGTAGGATCGCGAAAATACCAGTAATTGGCCAATTTTAATGCGGTGTGATGTTGGTAATCACTCGCATCCAGCCATCTGGCAAATTTTCGTCCATCGGGAATTTCATCCGCATCCAAAAAAAGGATGGTTTCAATATCTTCCTCGACAAACGAATACCCCACAAGTCTAGAAAAACTGTGCCAAAAATGGGCTGAATCTACGCTTTTCCAAAGTTTTTTAGGGATTTTTTGAGGAATATAAGGATACTCCACAAAGAGACATTCGGGAAACGCAGCATAAATCTGTTCGAGCAGGGGCCGATTTTCAGGAGTGCCGTCAAAAAAATGATCGCACACGGGGACAATCACTTGACTAGAAAAAATCAGAGCCTGTTCGATACAGCCCTTGAGGAATCGACTTTCATTAGAACAAAAATTGACGATGGTGCAAATGGGGTGTTTTTTCATACAATGCTAGATAGTATCACAAAGTGTATGTTCTTATGAATATCGTCATCTTGGGCTCTGGGAAAACAGGATCTTATGTCGCTGCGACTTTATCGGCAGAAGGGCATAACGTGATTGTCATCGACAAGGATTTGTCTGCGTTGGAAAGTTTAGGGCGCGAAATTGATGTAGGCACTATCCATACAAGCGCCCCAAATGCCAAGTTGTTCGATGATCTGAAAGAAAAACAACAAGATTTGTTCTTCGCTGCAACAGGAGATGATGAAACCAATTTAGTGTGCTGCAGCATTGCAAAAAATTTAGGATTTACTAAAACGATCTGTAAAATTCATCGCAAAGACTTTCTGGATCATCCTCGCCTCGATTTTGAACGGCTCTTCTTCGTCGATTATTTCATCAGCCCCGAAATTTTGGCAGCGCAAGACCTATTTAAAACGCTCATCCACTCTGCAGATCTGGCCGTTGAACATTTTGCCCATGGCGCAATTCAGATGAGAACGATCCAAATCCCTGAGCGATGGGACCGCGGCGGCACTCCCATTGCTCACCTGATGCTACCTGAAGATCTCATTGCAGGATTGATTCGACGAAAAATGACCGATGGTGAAAAGGTACTCATTCCCCACGGACAAGACCACATCTTACCCGGCGATCAACTCACAGTAGTTGGGGGTGCCAAAGTGATGCATCAACTCCACGATATTTTTCAATCGCCCGACTCTCGCATTCGCTCTGTGGTCATCATAGGAGGATCTGCGGTTGCGATACATCTTGCCCACTTCCTGCATCAACAAAAAATCGCCGTGCGCATCATTGAAAAAGAGCTCGCCCGATGCGAAGAGTTAGCGCAGCTGTTGCCTTATACGACCATCATCCACCGCGATGGGCGAGACCCTCAATTGCTCCAATCCGAGCGCATCCAAGACGCAGATGCCCTCATTAGTTGTACCCATTTCGACGAAACAAATCTATTGGTTGCATCGCTTGCCAAAGAACTTGGCAATCCGAAGGCGATCGCGCAAATTACCGATGTGCGTCTGCTCCCTATTTTAGAAAAAGTGGGCGTCTTGCCCGCTTTATCGGCTCGCGTGAATGTAGCAAATCGAATTCTTGCAATTCTCGATGAAGGAACGACCCTTTCGGTCGCATCTCTCAGCGGCGATGCGGCAAAAATCGTAGAGCTCAAAGTCTCCCCCTCCTCTACAATTGTCGGGATTCCACTCTCAGATCTGGATCTCCCCAAGGGTCTGTTAATCGCGGTCATCGAGAGCCAAGGGCGCGTCATGGTGGGGAAGGGCAATCGGGTATTATGCCCTGATGACACCGTCATCGCAATTTGCCATCCGTTGCAGATCCCCAAATTACAACAACTGTTTCACTGATGATTTTGCGAGAAATCTGCCAAATACTGAGTAAATACCTCTTCTACTTAGGCGCTGTGCTAGTCGTCCCCTTGGCCCTCGCTGCGTACTATGAATTTCTATCCTCTTCGCACCCTCAGCCGCACAGCACAACAGCTTTTTTGGCAACTTTTTTGATCTGTTTAACCGTGGCTGCAAGCTTGCGTTTCATTGGACGTAAAACTTCCGGACAGCTTTATCGTAGGGAAAGCATTTTGCTCGTCGTCCTCATCTGGATTTTCTCTGCGCTAATCAGCTCTCTCCCATTTAGCTTAAGCGGTACACTCTCGCCACTAGATGCCTTTTTTGAGGCGATGTCGGGCCTTACTACAACGGGATCCACTATGATCTCCTCCAAAGCGTACGATCCCTTAACAGGTGAAGAGATAGCCCACCATGTAACAAATCCTCATGTCCCAGATAAAACATATACCTATTGGGGCTCTACCCCTCCCATCCGAGACCCAAATAATGGCCTCATTCTTTTTTCTGGAGTTGAAGCCGTCAGCCACGCGCTTCTCTTATGGCGCAGTCTCCTACAGTGGATTGGGGGGATGGGCATTGTCGTGATTTTCCTCACCGTCCTACCTATTTTAGGCATCGGCGGAAAGTTCCTCTATCAAATGGAAACTACTGGTCCCATCAAAGATGAGATCACTCCCAGAATCAAAGAGACGGCCTCCCATCTTTGGAAACTCTACTCATTTTTGACCCTTTTTCAAATTGCACTTCTCGTATGGACGAATCCGAGTATGCCTTTTTTTGATGCCTTATGTACTTCCTTTTCCACCATCTCTACAGGCGGCTTTTCCGTTCGCAATGACAGCATCGCCAGTTACAACTGCGCAGCAACTGAGGGAATCATCTTGGCATTCATGGTGTTAGGCAGCATCAACTTCTCTCTTTATTTTCACATGCTGCGCTTCAAGTTTTTTAAAGCTTACGTGCCCGATTTTTTCCTATTTCTTGGCACTGCCATGATAGGGTGTATCCTCATTTCATGTTTTCTGATCCCAGAACTTGGAGTCGCCAGAGCTTTTCGCGAAGGGAGTTTTCAGGCAATTTCCATGCAAACCACTACGGGATTTTTTTCCGCAAATTACGATCTATGGCCCTTTGCACCTCAAATGTTTCTCCTCATCTTGATGTTCATCGGCGGCATGTCAGGATCGACTGCCGGGGGGATCAAAACGTCTCGCTTTTATATCGCCTATAAAATCATTTTGCACCGCTTAGAGTCCATTTATCGCCCAGACAGCATTCGCAAATTGTACATTGGCAAAACAGAGATCGTAGATAAAAATGCACTCACAGTCCTCTCTTTTTTTTGCATTGTAGCTGGATGCACAATCGTGGGAGCGATGCTTTTGGTCTTAGATGGCATCGATCCAGCTACAGCGCTCGGCCTCATTGCCTGTTTTCTAAACAACGTGGGCACCGCTTTCCATGCAGCAGGGCCTACTGAATCTTTGCAATTTCTTTCCCCTTTAAGCAAGCTACTGGCCACTTTTTGGATGCTTTTGGGGCGCTTAGAATTTTTTGTCGTCCTTCTTCTCTTTTTGCCCACATTTTGGAAAAACCAGTGAATTATTACTTATTCCGCATCATCGACGGCGCCGATATCGAAGTAATGCAACACAAATTAGAGCAAAAAGGCCTGACGCACTCTTTTATCGTTGAAGAAGATGCATCGGGACAAATTTTTATTGGAGGGCACGCCGCGTGCCCCATAGAGCAAGAAGGAGCCCTTTTAGTGGAAACAAAAAAGGCCGCAGTTGATTGGGAAGAGCAATGGACCCTTTTTGCAAAAGACTTTAAAGAGGGCGTTGCCCACATTCAGCTCGCAGAAAAAACCCTCCTCTTAAAACCGGGTCCTGGATTTGGAGATCTATCCCATCCTACCACTTATCTCATGATCGAGATGATGAAAAAATGGGTGGCCAATACCCCCGTCGTCGATATCGGCACAGGAAGCGGCATCTTAGCACTCAGCGCTCTTTTGCTCGGAGCGAAATCAGCGGTTGGCATCGACATAGACCCTGCCGCAATCGAGCATGCCAGGGAAAATGCAAAACTCAATCACTTACAAGCTACCTTCTCAAGACAACTACCTGCAAGGCTCCCTAAAAACTCCCTCTTTCTCATGAATATGATTGTCCCAGAACAAAAGCTAGTCGACCCGTCTCAATACAATCAATGGGCCTCATTATGGATCGTATCCGGCATTCTAGACACCCAAGAAGAAAAGTACCGCCAGCTCATGCACTCATGGGGCTGGCAAATTCTCGAAAGACACTCCCAGTCTGAATGGCTGGGTTTTGTGGCAAGTTAAAAATATTTGCCCAGTTTGAGAAAAAGTTCGTTTGCGATGTATTGCTCCCCAAACTGTCCTTCGTACACCAGTGATAGAAAAGCACGGTTGTGGTGTTGGATGAAAAATTCTAACGAGGGATTAATACCAATCGCAATAAATCACAGGCCCTGGTTGCGGATTGAGTCCCACAAGAGTCTGGAATAAGGGCGTAGGGGCAGTCCCGTTGATTAAGAGAGCCGCTTGGCCTGGGCAAGAGACACAAGCTGCAAGAGGCAAAGACACAACCGACAGGAATGCGGCTATTTTCACAAGCCGCATTCTGCACACTTTGGAATAATTGCAAAAGTTTCTTTTGCAATGAGAAGAAACTTTCCGATTTAATGAACTGTGATACGGCTTAGCATTTCCATCCACAAGTTCGCATTATACTCCGTTTTGCTAGCTGTAGAACTGTAACCGCAAACCACAAGCTTGTCCGCAACCTGGATCGTACGGGAAACCCCATGCATCAGATCGACATTTGCATCTTGTACTTCCCAGCTAATGAACTGGCTATTTTCTGAAGTACCAGAATATGAGCTGGTAATAATTGCGTGGTTAGGAAGCAACAGATTCAAGAGGGCTAAGGGAAGTGGCTCAGTACTTTGATCCGCTTCCTCATCATCATCTGCCTCCTCGGGAGAGGTAATGAAGACGCAAAATGTTTCTAACGCATCACCTTCTCTATGCAAATAAATTTGCATGGCGGGAACACGATCTTTATCTTCTACATCTTCTAACGCAATAAGCTTTTGCAATATCGCGGACAAGACATTTTGATCGACGAGCAATTTCCACTCATTGCTTGAAGGAGGGAACTGAAATTCGACAGGACCCACTGTTTCTGACAAAAGTGAACCAGCGCATAGCACAACAAAAGCGGTCAGGTACTTGAACATGATACAATCTCCTAATTTACGAAGGGCGGGGATTGTATAGAGCACATGTTTAGTTGGAAAGGACTATTTTGATTTGCCCTTGCGATGCTTTGAGCCTCCCAAGGGCATTATTGGAATGCGAAAGGGGCGGCTATTACATCATGCCGCCAAAATCACCCATGCCACCCATGCCGCCCATACCGCCCATTCCTGGTGCGGGGGTTGCTACAGGTTTTTTAGGTTCCGGCTTGTCAGTGATCATCACCGCAGCTGTCATCAGCATCGTTGCCACGGATGCTGCATGAACAAGAGCGCTTTTTGTAACCAAGACTGGATCAATAACGCCATCGCGCACGAGATCAGTAAACTCATCGGTTAAGCCGTTATATCCCCATGCACCTTCTTGTTCAGCAATTTTTGCAGCCACAAGATCGCCCACCTTTCCACAATTATTTGCAATGGCAATAGCTGGGGCAAAACAAGCTTTACGCACAATTTCTACACCGATGCTTTCGTCGCCATGTAGTGTCAGTTTGTCTAGGGCTTTAGCAGCTCGAATGAGAGCTACTCCACCACCAGGAACAATGCCTTGTGCTACCGCCGCACGAGTCGCGTGGAGCGCATCTTCGATACGATCTTTCTTTTCGTTCGCTTCAGTCTCGGTCACAGCACCTACATTGACAACTGCGACACCACCTGCAAATTTTGCCAATCGCTCTTCGAGTTTTTCTCTGTCATAGTCTGAAAGATTTGGCTGCACCAACTCAGAGCGAATCGCTGCGACTCTTTTCTGAATGTGCCTTGCTTGACCTGATCCATCGACAATAGTAGTCTCCTCTTTAGAGATTTTGACTTTTTTTGCACTGCCCAGGACTTCTAGCCCCACTTCTTCGATGTTATATCCCAATTCATCGGAAATCACAGTAGCACCTGTCAAAATCGCTAAATCCTCGAGCATGCTCTTGCGACGATCCCCAAAAGAGGGCGCCTTCACAGCACAAAGAGGAAGTCCACCCTTCACCTTGTTCACCACTAAGGTGGCCAAAGCTTCTGCCTCTACATCATCTGCAATGATCAATAACGGCCTAGATCCTTTTTCCATGGCCTTTTCTAAAATGGGCACTAACTCTTTGGCACAGGATAGTTTTTTGTCCGTGATCAGAATGGCTGGATTGTCAAACTCTACAGCCATCTTCTCTCCATTCGTGATAAAATAAGGCGAAATATACCCCTTATCAAACTCCATTCCCTCTACGACCTCAAGCGTCGTCTCAATCCCCTTAGCCTCACCGATGGTCACAATCCCATCTTTGCCAACTTTTTGCATAGCCTCGCCAATGATCGCTCCAATTGCCCGATCATTATTCGCAGAAATACACGCAATTTGCTCAATTTCTTCCGGTGTTTTAATGGGTTGTGCCATCTTGTCCAGAGCATTTTCTATCGCTTTGACCTCGTTATCCACACCCTTTTTCA
>JAKAFF010000034.1 GCA_021818045.1 bacterium | reverse complement strand
CGGGTTGCAAGGTATGGGGCCCTCTCACTGTGTGGATGGATGGGGGCTATTTTGCCAAAACGGGCAGCGCCATCGGGGGATTTGAAAAAACGCACATTCTTTTGGGTACGCTCACTTTGGGGCTGAAACTGATCTACGAATGTCACGACTACTGTTCACTGTACGCAGGTGCAGGACCTCGTTTATTTATGATGATTTTGCATAACCAGTCGCAATATGTAAGAGCAGAGGATAATCAAGTAGGAATTGGCGGCGGGTTCGATGCAGGTTTATGGATTTTTCCATTTGCCGCCTTCCACAATACGGCGCGCAATGTCTTTTTAGATGTATTTGCGGATTATTCGTGGGCCTCGTTGCATACTGAAGAAGATGAATTTAGCAGTGCGGATCACGATGTAAACCCCAGCGGACTGTCCGTCGGACTGGGGCTGGGTATCCGTTTTTGATTATTTGATAGGCGAAACGACAATCGCCATGGGTCCGCTTTCATGATCAAATGCATCCACTGCAGTGATCAGATAGAGCTCTTTTTGCCCGATTACCCTTTGGTGATCTTCATAACGAGGCGAAAGGCTTGTACCCACGAGCGTTCGTAAGTTACCGCGGTAGATGCGATAAAACGCAACGGTTTCAGCAGATGCGCTCCACTCCAAATAGTTAATCAGATCCGAGTGCGCAGGAAAGCGATGTAGTTCCTGACGCCCCTTGCCAATCCCAACGAGCAAGCTCTCTGCATCGGCCAACATAGGAGAGCGGGGTCCCGTGACAGCCAAACCTACCCCTGGAGCCGCTTTGATTTGTTGCACTTGAGCGCCAGTTGGATCTTCTGGCCAAATGGCCATAATATTTCCCGCATTGTTGACAGATACTGCGATATCATAGGAACCGGCCAAAGCGCCGACATTGCTTGTAGCAGAAGAAAGAGAGCGAATAGAAGACCATGTCCCAAGCGAGTAACCAGCTCCTTGAATCGCCATACGCTCACCATCAAACTCTTTCCAAATCACCACCCCATCTCCAATGGCGTTCAGGCGCAACCTAGGACATCCTGCAGCCACAGCTTCTGCTGGACTTGGTATAGAAATCTCTATCGGAGACGTCCAAGCCCCATCGCCCCTGTTCAAGTTTGCACCCATAATAAACTTATGAGCTTTTTCCAAATCAAATCGCTCAAATACAGCCACGCAATTGCCAGCTGCATCCATCGCCGCCGATGGACGCTGCGCCAAAAATTGCGCACTCGAGACGGCTACAGCATCTGACAGATTTTGCCCTGCAAGACTTGCAGAATAGATCATGCCATCTTGGCTCCAAAGAATTAAAGCAACATCGGATGGATCCATCACTACAACCGGCTCCGTTCCTTGCGCAACTAACATAGGGTCTGTCCACCCCTCTGTTGTATAACGCGATATAAAAATTTGCGGCTCTTCTGTAGTGTCTGTTTGCCAAACCACAGCGGCGGAACCTGTAGCATTGAGCGCGAGCGCATTTGAAGAGGTAATTTTCGCATTCCACCCTTTTGGCGATAAGGGGGTCGCTGTTTCCCAATGAGATGTATTCGGGGCTATACTTGCAGACCAAACACGGCTGCGCCCTTTTACCGATTCCAGCCAGATTGCTATAATACGCCCTTCCTCGGCAATCGCAATCTTGGGGCGCTCTTGAGAGTAAAGCGAATTAGCAACAGGCGCAGGAGGCAAGTGTAAAGGCGGCGACCAAACTCCAGCGGCACTGAGAGTGCGAGAGTGGATCTGAGAAGGAAACCCCTCTTCCCAGACAAAGGTGGCATTACCCTCCTGATCCATGACAACGGATGGGTGCGCTGCACTTCCTCCTGTCGAGATCTGGACAGGGCCACTCCAAATTCTAGAGCCGTGATTATAGCTTGCAGCCCAAATATCTTCCGCCGCCCTACCGCCATGCGTGCGCCCCCATACAGCCACTGCATTGCCCAACGGGTCTACTGCAATATCTGGATCCACATCTGAATCGCCAATGGGAGGATTGGTATCGAGAGTCACCGCAGGAACGCCCCACGTAAGCTGGAAAGCCGCAAAAGCACCACCGGCCCAAAGAAGAAAAACCGCCACCCATTGACATCGCATATAAATCCCCCTTCCAATCGATTTGAGAAGGGGGCATAATAATTTTTTCAATCTTGAAAGTCAAGCAAAGCAATATCCTCCCACTGCAAGTCCTAAAGCAAAAAAGACGGGACCGCGAATGGGTTGGACTTTGTATATCGAGTAGGCGATGTTGAAAACGCATAATACAATGAGCGCTGGATAGAGCACTTCGAGCAAAGGCCCCCATAGCTTGACAATGCTGCCAAATCCGAGATTTGCAATCAAAGCGGTGCATCCCAAGGTGATGAGGAGAGCTGTTTTCCTATCGATCCTCTCTTTGCTCACTTCCACTTGCAAATATTGGGCAAATACGGCGGCCAACGAAATAGCGGTGGTAAAGCACGCAAGAAATACGGCGATACTTGCAACAATGCCTCCTGCAGGACCGAGCAATTTCACAGCAATGTGCTGCAGTAAGTGTTCTGGCGCTACATCCAGAAAGCTGCTGGATTGGTAAGCAGATACCCAGCAAAGGCCCATGTATGTGAGCATTAATAAAGTCGATGCAATAAGACTTGCCAAAGCCATCCTTTTCCAAATCGTGCGTCTATCTTGAGTCCCTTGCGACAGGTAGGGCAAAATCAGCGTTGCGAACAAAAGAGCCGCAATGAGATCTGTAGTTTGATACCCCATTTTTAACCCCACAGCGAGATAGTGCCCACCTTCCATAGGAGCGATAGGCGCCTGCGGAGCATGCCAAATGCCTACTACAATTAAAATTCCAAGCGACACCAATAAAAATGGAGTGAGCAAAGATCCGAGAAGCGCAATGATTTTCTGGGGGCGTAAAATGAGCCAAAAAATCAAAGCACAAATCGCTACACTAAACCAAAATAAAGAGAGCGTAGGAAAGTAAGGCTGGATACTTGCATGCATCAAGGCCACAAGACGCGGCATTGCCCCAAAAGGACCCTGGCTCATCTGCAATACCAGCAGCAACACCACAGAAGGGATCCGTCCAAGTCTTTCTAAAAAGGCTCTAATGTTGCCATGATACAGCATCATTGCTACAAGGCCGAGCAAAGGAAAGATGACGGCAGAAATTCCAAGTCCCACAATAGCGTAGAGGGTTTCTGATGCAGCCATACGACCCACGATCAGAGGAAAAATCAGATTTCCTGCCCCAAAAAACATCGAAAACAGAGCAAGCCCCGTGGAAAATACACCAATGCGCTTTGGCTCATCGATTGGCGGTGCCTCTACTGACATATTGCCTCCTTTGGGTTGGTCAGTGGTCCTTCCCGCCGGAGCTTTTGAGAGAGTTTTTGTCTTGAAAAGTTCAGGCGAGAGGGGCGTATTAGCGTGCTGCGACTGTGCACGCCACGACCCCGCAGGTCACCACTGTGGTACCATTCTTCGCTCCGACAAGAGAAAGATTTGGTGTGTTGTGCTTCATCGTTTCACTACTAAAAGCCCTTGCCTAAACAAGGATTCATCAGATCCTATCAAACTTCCCATTTCTTGCGCAAAGCAAAAAAACCATTTCTTGCCTAGAGTGACAAGAAAATAATTTAAGGATGGAAAAAAAGAGAGCACTTACTATATTTCTGGGGTTTGGACCCGCAGGGAGTAAAATGACCACGTCGACAACACGTTTACCAATTTGGATGCAACGCAACGTCATTCCACCTCTTCTTCTCGTGCTTTGCCCACCCACCGTCTTCATTCTCTGGTATACCGCCGTACATTTAGACGGCTCGTTTCAAGCCTTTTGGCACTTAGCTGTAGCCAATGGGCTTTTCAGCACTATTGGATCGATTTGGGGACCTATTTTTTTTGGAACGCCAACTGCCTGGGCCATCCTTGCAGGATTTGCGAGTTTTCAACTCTTTTTAATGCGATTTGTGCCAGGGAAATCCTTTACAGGCCCGATCACCCCCATGGGCAATATACCTGTTTATAAAGCCAATGGCATAGCTTCGTTTTTAATCACAGTAACCACCTTTCTTTTAGCGACATATAAATTGCACCTATTTTCCCCCACCATCATTTATGACAACTTAGGCCCCTTGCTTGGAGCCTTAAATCTTTTTAGCCTTTTGTTTTGTCTATTTCTCTATTTTAAAGGAATTTACGCACCCTCTAGTTCTGATTGCGGCACGACGGGCAACCCCTTTTTCGATTACTATTGGGGCACCGAGCTATATCCTCGGATTTTTGGGTTTGACGTTAAGATGTTTACCAACTGTCGCTTTGGGATGATGGGGTGGTCGCTGATCCTCCTTTCTTACATGGCAAAACAGCAGCAAGTATACGGCTTAAGCGACTCCATGATGGTAGCTGTTGCACTACAGCTGATTTACATCGGGAAGTTTTTCTTTTGGGAAACGGGCTATTTAAGATCCTTAGACATCATGCACGATCGAGCAGGTTTCATGATTTGCTGGGGGTGTATGGTGTGGCTTCCGTGCCTTTACACATCCCCTACCCTTTATTTGGTCAATCACCCAAATCACCTTGGGACCTTTTGGGCAACTGCCATTTTTGTGGCGGGCAGTCTGAGCATTTTGATCAACTTTTTGGCCGACAGACAAAGACAACAAGTACGGGCCAAAAACGGGGCTTGTCTGATTTGGAAGCGCCCTCCATCACTCATTCATGCAAGCTATACAACCGTCACAGGAGAGACCAAGCAAACCCTGCTACTTTCCTCAGGTTGGTGGGGCATTTCGCGCCATTTCCACTACGTCCCCGAGCTCCTTGGGACCTTTTTTTGGACATTACCTGCGCTCTTTTCAAATTTTCTTCCTTACTGCTATTTGATTTTCTTAACGATTTTGCTCGTCGACCGCGCGTTGCGACATGACAAAAGATGTTCAGACAAATACGGAGAGCATTGGGAAAAGTATTGCGAGCAGGTGCCCTATAAGATCATTCCCTATCTATTTTAAAGCTTGTTGAAAAAAAGAGGCTGTGGTCTCTCCTACTTCTTGATGAATGGCTACCTGGTCTGTGTGCTTTGTACCTTGGGGTCTTGCTTGCCACCCCGCTTCTGACTTGAGATTGACAAAGACATCGTGACGCACCTGATCTCCATACACTTTTTGCTTGGTAGGTTTTAAGTGTTCAAGCAAACGAGACGCGTGCTCTTTAAATGGGAGCATTTCATCTCCCGTGGAGGCAAAAAGAGCTACAGGAATGGATATCTTTTTAAATGTTGCAGAGGGGAATACAAAAGTTGCGGGAGAAAACAAAACCATCGCCCGGATGCGAGGCTCTTGGAAAGATTGCTGCGCCTCAGTAAAATCGATCTTTTCTACAACTTCCGTCTCGATCTCTTTAAAACGAGCTTGCTGCTGCATCGCAATTTGCTTCACATTTTCCGCCTTAGCACCTGCCAAAGAAAGCCCTGTCATGCCACCCAACGAAAATCCGACAAAACCGATGCGGTTAGGATCCACTGACTTTCCAAAATTTGGATCTTTCAATAGCTGAGTGATCGCAAAAGAGATATCTCGAGCCCTTTCCCAAAAACGCAAGCTGACGTGCGGATCGTAGCTATGCCAAGAATTTCCATGATGTTCGATCGCGGCCACGATAAACCCGCGCTTTACTAATACACTGGCCAGCCAACTAAAATTTCTTCTATCTCCTCGATGCCCATGCGAAATCAAAACCAGAGGATATTTCTTTTTTTCTACGGCGGCGAGCGAAGCGTTTCGAACCTCTTTGGGGTGTACCCATAATAACTCTGAAGGCTCTAGCTCAGCAATAGGATCGTTTTGGGCTGTGGGATACCAAAGTTCGACTAGTACTGGACGGGACCGCGTTTCATCTTCAAAACGGAGGGTACGAACTCCAACAGACGATATTTCTAGTTGAACAACAGCCGGTTGCTGAGCCCGAGTCATAGCCTGGAGGGAGCCGAAACAGAATAAGACCAATAAAAAGAGCGATCTCATGGCTCCACAGTTTAACATCCCGCCCTATTGATGCAAAGAGCGAAGTGGCGTATTCGTTAAATTTTTTTTAAAAAATTGCACAGTCTGCCGCCCCCATTCTATGGCGGCCGCTGCATTATCCAGGCCATTGCCCCCATAGGATAACCACCTCTTCCAGATTGGATGAAATATTTTACTACCAACCCCCGGGCAGTGCCCCACCCGTGGGTAACTAAAGTGTGTGCACTCAATAGGCGTTTGATGCCGCGCTAAGCGATCTTTTATGCGTCTACAAAAAGGTGCAGATGGCCACATTTCATCATCCTCTCCAGAAATGAGCAATAATGGGCAGCGGATTTTTTCTACTGGAATTTCAGATTGGACAAATCGATCCTCTTGCATGCCGCGCAAAAAACTGGGAGTCAACCGCAAAGGGTCGAGTTCCTCACCCCTCCCCTCCATGGCAGACATCATAAAGGGGGCGCTCGGCAATATAGGCTTTCCTCGAAAAGTCCAAGCAGGAGAATCTGCAGAATCGAACGCGCCATATACCGCACAGTTCGGCACATGCAGCGCTATCGCTTGGATCCACGAAGGATGCAAACTTCCCATAAGAAGAGCCGCCTCCGTCCCACGAGAAATCCCCCATATCCCTACAGACTGAATTCCCTTTTGTTTGCGCACATAAGCAATCGCGCGCTCGAAGTACTCCAAAGGAATGTTTTTGAGTAAGTGTGGCAGGTGTTCGCTCGCAAAATAGCTCAAGGCAAAAACAGAAAACCCCATGGCCGCAAGATGTCTTGCGCGATCTTCTTTTACACCCCCACTAGATCCTCCCAATATGATGATTGCTGCATCTGCATCTGCAGCAAAATAGGTTCCAACCAAACCCTCTTCTCGCACCACGATGCGTCGCATACGTCCTCTTCCCAAAAGCATACATAAGACTTCTTGAAGAATCGAGATAAACAAAAATCTTGCGCGCTATTCAATATTTTCATATGATCGCTTGCCATGTTTTACTTACTACTATCTATGAGTCTTTTTCTCGCTCCTGAAGATGCAAGGCTGAGTGTTCGAGCCGAACCCATCTGTGCTTGCCAAATCAAATCTATCGAAGTGCAAAAACACATCGACACGATGCTTTCTGTGGCCTATAGCAATACAGAAGAGCCGACAAAACCCATTTTGGTGGGACTTGCAGCCCCCCAAATCGGCATATGCAAGCGAATCATTCTCGTCGATCTTGCGGCCACTGGCATCTTTCCTAGGGACCCTTCCGCCCCAACGTCACGCATCGCAGTCTTTATCAACCCGGAAATCGCTTGGCAATCAGAAGAGCAATCGTACTGGCGCGAGGGGTGCTTTTCGACTGGCCATGTTCATGGCGTAGTTCCTCGCTCGCACAAGATTTTGCTGCGCGCCTACACTCGCGATGGCCAACTCATCACGAAAGAGTTTGAAGGGTATACCGCCCGCATCATTCAACACGAAGTGGATCATCTAAATGGCCTTCGATTTCCTGAAAGAATTCAAAATGATACTGATCTTCATTGGGTAGAAGAAAGCGAAATCCCCGAATACCGCGAGCATTGGGCCAATTGGCCAAAGAAATGTCCTAAAACCATGTGGCAAGCACTGATTGCAGGGACACTTGGAGACATAGAATAGATGCGCGTGTTTTCTCTTTTTTTGCTCATACAGACCCTGTTATGTGCTACAGACTTCGATGTCACTGTGGTGGGATCCAGCCCCTTTTCTCTATTCGAAGCCCTTTACCAAAGTCATAGCGGCAAAAAAGTATTAATTCTAGAAGAGAGCTCCACTTGTGGGGGGGCGTGGAAAACCATTTCGATCTGCGGCCTTTCTTACATCGATCTTGGCTGCCACCAAATTGAACAAAACCCTCAACTCAAAGATTTTCTCAAAGTGTATGCGGGCTGCCATCTGACGCCAAAAACAGATAGCTATTATTTTGCCAATGGTTGCAAAGAGCTCATAGGGCATCTACTACAGCTCATTGCTCAAACAGATATCGTCCTACTAACCTCCACTAAATTACAGCAGGCCTGGTTCGATACAAAGCAAAACATAGCCACCCTGATAACACCCAAGGGCCAATTCACCACGAAAAAACTCATTGTCACTCCAATGAGCTCCTTTGAAATGCAGCCCACTACGGCACCTCAAAGTTATACCACATCGCAATACTATCACCTCTACATGTTGGTGCAAGATCCCACAAAACCCCGCTTTACTTATTATTACAATCCTGCACAAGGAGCCTCTCGAGCGACGAACTTAACTGACTCTGCCAATATCCAAGAAGCAGACCGGCATTTGATCGTTATTCAAACACACACTCAAGAGGGCTTATCCAATGCACCTGCATATTTAGAGGCCCTCAAAGAAAAAGGGCTAATCGATCCAAGCGCACGCCTTCTGCAATGCGAACCTTACATCTATGAAACAGGAGTCTTCAATTCTGCACTTATTTCGCAACTCAATGCCGATACAATGGTAGAGCTACTACAAACAGGCCATTTTGCTTGCATGACGGCCTATATTGAGCGCTGGACCTCTGTACTAAAGCCGTTTGCCGAATAAATAGAAAAAATATATTGTGCATTTTTAGCAGGCAGAGTCGTTCGATGAAAAAGATGTTCATTTTTTTATGCTGCAGCGCTTTGCTAACAGCCGCTGAAGACATTACGGGGCTTTGGAAAAGTCTCAAAGATAATGGGGAGCCTCAGTGCATTTTTGGAGTGTATGAGCACGCGGGCAGTTACTACGGAAAAATTATCGGCACCTATGATGATGCAGGAATTCTCGCTGATACGATTTATAAGCCCATCGGTAGAGCGGATGGGGTGGTCGGAAATCCCCACACATGCGGCCTCGACATCTTATACGATCTACAAGATAGCGGCATCAGTTTCAAAGGCAAAATCATGGACCCCTTAAAGGGCAACGTTTACAACTGCGAATTGTGGCTCCAAAATGGCAACCTCATCGTACGCGGGAAAGTGTTGATGTTTGGGAAAAATATCACCTGGCACCCCACCCATGCAAAAGATTTCCCAAAAGGATTTAAAATCCCGAATTTAAAAACATTAACCCCACAGATTCCTCAACCGAAATGAAGCAAAAAACGCTCGGCCCATATACATACCATTCGCTCCCCGACCTCATTGGCAAAAACTCCCGCTTACCCATTTCGATCCGCATCATGCTCGAATCCATCATGCGCAATTGCGATGGCAAAAAGGTTCGCGAAGAGGATGTCAAACGCCTTGCCAACTGGAACGCAAAAAAACCAGACCCACAAGAGGTCCCATTTTGTGTGTCCCGCGTACTATTGCAAGACTTTACGGGAGTCCCGCTCCTCGTCGATCTCGCAGCCATGCGCGATGCAATCTCCAATCCCACAAAAATTGAACCCCTAGTACCTGTTGATCTCATCATCGACCACTCTGTGCAAGTCGATCGTTCAAGAACTGCTGATGCCTTCCTGTTCAATCTCGAAGTCGAGTTTGAAAGAAACCGCGAACGCTACGAATTTCTCAAATGGGGCCAAGATGCCTTTAACACATTTCGGGTCGTTCCCCCAGGCATCGGCATTTGCCATCAAGTCAATCTAGAACACCTTGCAAGCGTAGTCAGTGAAAAGGAGGGAGTCCTCTTTTTTGACACATTAGTTGGAACCGATTCCCACACAACCATGATCAATGGGTTGGGCGTTGTTGGGTGGGGCGTCGGGGGCATTGAGGCAGAAGCTGCGATGCTTGGCCAACCTGTCTCTCTTCAAACACCCGAAGTTGTAGGGGTACATCTATACGGTACGCTTCCAGAAGGGGTAACTGCCACCGACCTCACCTTGCGCATTACAGAAATGTTGCGCAAAGAAAAAGTCGTTGGCAAATTTGTCGAATTTTTTGGCAGTGGAACAGCAAGCCTTTCCGTGGCGGACCGCGCAACCATCGGCAACATGGCTCCCGAATATGGCGCAACCATCGGTTTTTTCCCTGCAGATGAAAAAACGATCGACTACTTACGCATGACGGGGCGCGATAGCAAACACATAGAGCTCGTTGA
>JAKAFF010000033.1 GCA_021818045.1 bacterium | reverse complement strand
CCGATCTTCTTCATATTCCGCCGGAGTATATGCGATTGAGTTGTTTCTACGCAATGATGGCATGCCTATTGGGTTTTCGCAAATTGGGGGACTGCGAATAGCAGCACAAATCCAATGGGACCCATCATCGCTACGATAGGCGGCAGCACTTGATTTTCTCCAAGGACGAGCATCCCATCCCAAACGACTTTAAGCGAGATAAAGCCGAACAAGCAACTCGCAGTGATTAAAAGTTGCGGACGGTGTCTTGCAAAGCGCATAGCAATAGGGCCAATGATGAGAGGGATGAGTAGAGAAGTTAAGGGCACTAACAATTTGTAATAAAGGTGAGAGAGGATGCGTGGTTTGTCTGCAGATACTCCAAGGGCTTGGACAAATAGCGTGAAGAGAGGACGGTTGTCATAAGGGACAAATTTTTGCAGCAATATCTTGGGGTTTAGTGGGAGCTCTTCGAAGATTTTTTCTGCAAAACTGTCCGTTTTTTCTAGTTGGTGTACTTCATTGCGAATCAGGTGATCGACGAAAGAGCCCTTTAATTCATCAGTTTGCAAGGACTTCATATGCCAAATATCATCTGGGGCGCGTATCCAAAAGACATCATAGAGCGTGCGCTGATTGGTTTCATAATAGTGATAAATCAGATTTGAATTGTCGGCTAAAGAAATAGAGAATAGCTGCGCATCGCGATTTTCTTTTTTCGGGGGCTTATGAGCGCTCATAAAAGCAGATGTCAGATCTTGTGCATCCGGGGCGAAATACTCTGCATTGATGTAGCTGAATAAAGAGAGGCCAGAGGCGATCGCGAAAAAGGGGATGAGGAGGCGCTTTTTAGAAAGGCCCGCCATTTGCAGGGCGACGAGTTCTCCTTTGCCTGAAAGATCTAATAGCACTTTCAAGGAGGCAAGCAAAAAGCTCAGCGGTAAAAATAGGTCGAGTAGAGTTGCAAAGATCCTTGCATAATAAAGGATGATATCTACAACGCTTGTAGTTTGAGAAGAGAGAAAACGGAGGCCATGCACAGAAAAATCGACGACAATAAAAATCGCAATGAGGCAAAAAAAGAAAAATAAAAAGGCGAGCAGCGCTTTTTTGAATAGGTATTTTTGCCAGATTTTCATGCACGCCCTCTGTGCTTGTGTTGCAGGCGCAAGCTTGCGCTCAGCCAAAGCAGGGGATGGGGTAGAAGAAAAAGGACGGCTGCCCACATGAGATGTCCTTTGAGTTCTTTGGCGATGAGATAACAGATTAAGGTGCCAAGCGTTAGAGCAAGCGCCATCGCAAGAGGACGTCTTGAAGGGCGTCTTCCCTCGTCGATTCCAAATGCAGCGCCAAGAAAGGCAAAACTAAAAGTTGCCAAAGAAAACGAAAGGCGTTTTAAGATTTCAATCCATGCAGAAGGTGTTTTTTTGGATGGCGTAAACGTCTCCATGCGAAGCATTTTAAAGTCTAGATCGCTTAAATCTACTCTAGAGCGATTTTTTTTGAGTACCGCTGAAAGTAGGGAGGCAGAGGTGGACATCACGCGTTGATTTTCTATGATCAATGTATCGAATTCGTGAGGTACATTGAGATAAGAGACGATGCTAAAGTCATTTCCGATGAGTTCGTCATTGCAAAGGCGCAATTTTTTGGCTGATACCAAGTTGAGTTGTTGGGTGCTATTATTGGGGACGATGAGAATGAGATCTTTTGTAGTCTCGTCGTTTTTAATTCGCATGTCTAGGTAAGCATCCTTGATTTTGATCAGTTTTTGCCTTTGCAGTAACACAAGGGGATTTTGAGAGGTTTCTCGATAAAGTAAAGTTTTTCCTTCTCTTCTGCAATAGGGGGAAAGAGAGGCGCAGATCGCAAAGTTGCATAAAGAGAGTAATACAGCGGTAAATAGGACGGGCCACAAAATCTTAAGGAGGTGAAGGCCCGAAGCTCTGAAGGCGGTCAGTTCGCGGCTTTGACTTAAATATTGAAACAGCACTAAGGATGCAATCAGCGCTGACAGGGGAATTGCAATCGGCAAAATGGCGGGAACTTGATACAATGTATAGAGTCCCGTTTTGAGCCAATCGCCACTTAGGGCAGTAAAGCGGGCAATTTCTTTAAAACGAGCAATGATTAGGACTGCGACAAACGTGCAGACCGATAAAGAAAAAATCCGGAGATGGCTTTGCAAAACGTAGCGCCACAAAATCGGCATGTGAAGAAGATAACACAAAGATTTCTCAACGTCCATTGGGATCAAACATCGCCGCTTCTCCTTGGCTATTCTGGAGGTCCCGACTCCAAAGCGCTCCTTTACGCTCTGCTTGAATGTGGAGTGACGCCCCACTTGGCGCATGTAGATCATGGATGGCGAAATTCAAGCGCTCTTGAGGCAACGGCCTTGCAACAAGAGGCAACGCAATTAGGCTGTCCTTTCCACACAACCCGCCTTATGCTAAAAGGACGCTCCGAAGATGAAGCGAGGCAGGCTCGCTATGCCTATTTTCGATCTTTATGCCAAAACCGCTTTCAAGCCCTCATACTTGCCCATCAAGCAGATGACCTAGCAGAAACAGTCCTCAAGCGCATCTTGGAAGGGGCTCACCTACCTCGTCTAGGGGCTATGCGCGCAGTCAGCGCTTTAGAGGAAATGGTGATTTGGCGCCCGTTTTTGCACTTGCCCAAAACAGAAATCTTGTCCTTTTTGGCTGAGCGCTCCCTGAACGCTTTGCAAGATCCATCGAATGCAGACCCTGCCTATTTGCGCGCCCGCATGCGCCAAGAGCTCTTCCCATTTCTGAACCAAACATTTGGAAAAAAAGTCGTTCCGAATCTAGCCCTTTTATCAGAAAGGTCGCAGGAACTTGGCGATTATCTCGACCGACGCATTGCTCATGTCAAAGTAGCTCATACAGAAGAGGGGCTCGTGGTGGACCTTACAGGCCTGGAAAAAGTGGAACAGCGCCACTTGCTTCAAAAACTTGCGCGGCAAACTCAGGTTCCCCTAAATAGAAATCGGCTCGATACCCTTTTGAGCTGGGTGGAGCAGGGCAAAAAACATAGAGAACTTTTGCTAAACGGAAAAAAAATTTGGGTGGACGGACGTAAAGTGATTTTTTTAAACACTTCTCAGTCAAGTGGATGCGTGTAAAGGCAGACAATTTAATGCATTTTTGTTATGCAGGCCTTTTCCGGGGGGATGCGGTAAGTAGCGGTCCCGCCCTTTACTTTAACGGGAAAAGATGATTTAATTGACCCGTTTAGGACAATTTATAACACAAACGAAGCAAGGCAGTTATGGCCAAAATGAGACCAGACCCTAAAAAGGGCTTTCCAGGCGGTTTTTTGATTTTTCTACTGGGAGCCATTCTAATTATTCTCGGAGTACAGACCTTCTCGGGGGCGGCTTCTGGAAAAGTCTCGTTTAGCCATCAAGCAGAGCACTTGACGAACCTGAACTTGACGATCCCAGAAGAAAATCGCAAGATTGCGCAGAACGACAATTTAGTCACTTTCATGGGGCGTTTTCGCGATCGGTTGCCGGAGGAGAGTGCCGATAGGTTCCGCTACTTGGAGCATCTAGGCCGCAACCATGAGCTTACAGCCGAATCGAGCCGGCAGGTGTTGGAGCTGGACGCATTGCAAAAAAATGTGCGCGATGCAGCCGAGCTCTATTTGCAGATGAGCGGCCAAGTTCTTCCGCGTGCAGGATATAGCGTTGTAGGGGCTTTGTATGACACACCAGATCGCGACAGTGCGATTGTCGTTCGCTCTGCAAGCGATAAAGAGGTCGTTAATCTCCCCTTGATCCAGCGCAGCCTTACACTTGCCCAAAAGACGCACACTGCGGAAAGTTTGGAAATGGTCAGTAAAGAGCTGCAAGATATGGTGGCAATGCTCCGTTCGCCGGCTTTAGGCATTGGTAACGAATCGCTGAAATTTGAGCTAAAAACCTTGGCAGGGCAACTTGCATCGGCAGGAGAGCTGCCGCTCGAGGCGCAGCTGCACACCTATCAAACCTTATTGACTCAACTCACAACGCTCATGACAAACTTAGGGCGTGAAGTGGATGGCGTCCGTTTGGGCGCACTGCGCAGTGTGCGCAGCTATGTGGAACTACTCAAACAGTACTCCCAAGTCTCTCACGACCTTGAAAAGAACCTCTCTTTGCTGGAAAAAGCGCGGCAAAAAGTGGCATCCGTCATCTGGTTTTTTAACAATCAAGAGCTTTCTACAAGAGCTTTAGAAAAGCAAGATCCAGAGGTATTTGGCCACTGGTTTGCTCAGGCCAAAGATGAGTGGGCAAGTTTTGATGAGAATAAAGGACTTGATTATCGCGCCCCCGATCAACCGCGCAATGTCGTGCTGGAAAAGACTTTTAAAAGCGAAGAGCCGACACCGAATTACTTTAGTTACCTCTTTACGATTTTGCCCGTGCTGCTGGTATTTCTTTTCCTCTACTTTATTTTCTCTCGGCAGATGAAAGGGGTGGGCTCTTCGGCGATGAACTTTGGCAAGTCGCCAGCCAAACTCATGACGAAAGAGACGAACAAAGTCACATTCAAAGACGTGGCAGGCGCTGAAGAGGCGAAGGAAGAATTAAAGGAGATCGTCGACTTTCTCAAAGACCCGCAGAAGTTCACAGCTTTAGGAGCTCGCATCCCCAAAGGGGTGCTCCTCGTAGGTCCTCCAGGTACTGGAAAAACGCTTGTGGCCAAGGCAGTTGCCGGGGAAGCGGATCGTCCTTTCTTCTCGATTTCGGGATCTGATTTTGTAGAGATGTTTGTAGGCGTTGGCGCCAGCCGGATTCGGGACATGTTTGAAACGGCTAAAAAAAGTGCTCCTTGCATTATTTTTATGGACGAAATCGACGCAGTCGGCCGGCATCGGGGAGCGGGGATTGGCGGAGGTCACGACGAAAGAGAGCAGACCCTCAATCAGCTCCTTGTAGAGATGGATGGCTTCGATACAAAAGAAGGGGTCATTTTAATGGCCGCAACAAACCGTCCAGACATTCTCGACCGAGCCCTGTTGCGTCCGGGCCGTTTTGATAGACGCGTTGTGCTCGATCTTCCCGACATTAAAGGACGATTAGAGATCCTCAAGGTGCATGCGCGAAAAATCAAGATGGACGCTTCCGTCGACCTCAACGATGTGGCTCGCAACACGCCAGGTGCATCGGGCGCTGACCTTGAAAACATTCTTAATGAAGCAGCGCTTTTAGCAGCGCGCAAAGGGCGCTCTGCAGTGACTTCATCAGAAGTGCGAGAAGCTGCTGACAAAGTGCGCTACGGCAAAGAGCGGCGCAGCTTGGAAATGGATCAAAACGAAAAACTCACCACCGCCTATCACGAATCGGGCCATGCGATTACAGGGCTCCTTGTGAAATATAGCGATCCAGTGGATAAAGTGACCATCATTCCAAGGGGATTTTCTTTGGGAGCGACCCATTTTATGCCCACGAAAAACCGGCTGAGCTATTGGAAAAAAGAGGTTTTAGACAAGCTAGTTGTCCTCATGGGAGGAAGAGCTGCCGAAGAGATCTTTGTCAAAGACATGTCCTCTGGCGCACAACACGACATCTTACAGGCGACCAAAATTGCCCGTAGCATGGTTTGCGAATGGGGAATGACAGATAACTTGGGCACTGTGACCTATGATGAGCGCAGCGAAGCGGGTCAATACTTAGGTGGAGCTGGATTCCACGAAAAGAGCTATTCAGAAGAGACTGCCAAAACGATTGATACAGAAGTGCGCGCCTTGATTAACGACGCTCATAAAAGAGCGCTTGAGATTTTGGATGCGAATAAGGACAAAGTGCAGCTCATGACCGACATGCTGATGGAATTTGAGACGTTAGATGCGACCGATATTAAAGAGATCATGGAAGGTAGCTGGGACGTTGAGAAAAAACGGTCGCGTTTAAAAGTTGCGGAAGAATTGCAGCTCAAATTGCCGCCACCTGCCCCAGTCGCAGCACCTGTACGCCCTGCCATTCAACAAGATCCAGACGCGCAAGGAGCTTGACATTTTGCCATAAAGTGTGAGATGGGAAAGGAAACCATCTGGGGGGAATGCCATGCAAGGAAGGAAGATACTGGCCATTGGGTGCGTTGTCATCGGGGCCGCTATGCTCTTGTTTTCCAATTATATCGCCGATCAAGTTGCCAGCGGTCAAGCTGAGATCCGCTCTGCGCAAACATCGGTCAATGCGATCAATTCCGCTTTTGACTCGAGCTCTTACACAAAAGGTGTTGGAAAAATCATCACCAATCCCGCTCAAAAAGAGATCAATCAAGGGAGAGAAGAGGTGGCTTTTTACGGGTCTTTGGCCTCAAAAATCCAAATCGGAGGCATTGTGTTGATCGCGGTCGGTGTAGTGCTCTTTTTCACCGGTAAAAAGCGTTCCTAAAAAGGGTCGATCAGTTTTGAAAATTTGCCAATGATTTTAGGCTCCACAAGGTGCAAAAGATCTTTGGCTTTCAAAATGATTGATTCCGTAACAAGTCCGCAATTGAATGCTGCCATTTCGTTTTGTGCGATCTGTTCATCACAAAAGTTTTCCAGATTGAGCAAATTGCCGAACGGGGGCACGCCTCCCACTTGTAATCCGAAACGCTCTTGGATCATGGCTGGATCCTCAAATTCGCATTTTTCGCCCACAGTTTCTGCAACCGCTTTCATGTCGAGTTTTAAGTGGGCTGGGATGTTGAATTGGTAATTCTTTTTAGTGTTTTTGCCTTTGAGAATGAGGGCTTTGACCCCTTCATCTATGCGGATATTGCGCACGCGGGCAGAATCTTCTGAGGTGGGGGTCGGTTCGTGAATCTTATGGTCAAAGGGGATTTGGTGTTTATTGAGAAGGCGGATAATCTCATTGCGGATGTTTTCTCCGCCGAAAAAGATATGCGCTTTGATCCGGTTGCCAGCAATGCGCTTTGTGTCGGATGGGAAGAGCGATGCTTCGCGGA
Organism: bacterium; assembly: GCA_021818045.1. Classification (GTDB taxonomy): domain Bacteria; phylum Chlamydiota; class Chlamydiia; order Chlamydiales; family SM23-39; genus REEB52. Next base: position 3,314 of record JAKAFF010000033.1, on the reverse strand, counting down.
TATTTTTGAGTCTCAGGAGGGTCATGGTGAGTCGTTCCAACCCCATTCCAAAGCCTCCGTGCGGCGGCATGCCGTATTTGAAGATGCTGAGATAGTCAGAAAAGTTGGCAGGGTCCATCCCTTTTTGGCGGATCCCTTCAACCATCGATTCGTAGGTATGGCGCCTTTGCCCGCCAGAGGTGATCTCGGTTCCCGCGCAAAGAAGGTCGAAGGTATTGGTCAAGTCGGAGTTTTCTTCTTTCGGATAGGCGTAGAAGGGGCGCTTGGATGTTTTCCAGTCGGTAATGAAGACAAGATCCGTCCCATGCGTCTCGGCGGCCCAGGCACAAAGTTCTCTTTCTGCGGCAGGGCTTAAATCGGGTTCGTTGCGCTCATCAATGCCGGTTCTTTGAAAGTAGAGTTCTTGTGCCTCGTGAAAGGGGAGGCGAGGAAAAGGAATAGTTTTGGGCGCTTTGACAATTTGTCCACCCAACAGTTCGATCTCTGGAGCGCAGTGTTGGTGAAGATGGCTTAAGATAAATTTAATGGCACCCTCTTGGATGTCCATGATCTCTTCCCATCGATTGAAAAAGCCCATCTCAAACTCAAATTGCTTACCCTCGGACAGGTGGCGAGAAGTTTGGGAGGGTTCTGCGCGAAAAAAGGGCATGAGGGCAAAGACGCGCTCATTGACGCCGACCATGATTTGCTTATAGAGCTGGCTGCTTTGAGCAAGAGTTGCTGTATAGCCAAAATAATCGACGTTGAAGAACTCTGCGCCCCCCTCTGATGAGGCGCCGATCAGGTTGGGAGAAAAATATTCAACAGCGCCAACCAGGTCGTGCATGTAGAGGCGATAGGCGTGGGCCAGTTCCGCTTGGATCTTAAAGACCGCCGCGATGGGGCGGTTTCTTAAAGAGATGGGGCGGTTATCGAGGATGAAGTCCAGATCTGTGTGCAGTTCGGGTTTATAGTATTCGATGGGGGGGACTGCGTGGATGGGATTTTCTACGGTAATTTGTGGATGGATAATTTCCACTTTTCCGTTGGTATTGTTGACGCGTCCTTGGATCGAAAGGATGGATCCTGGTTGCAAATGGGCCACTTTTTGGATCTCGTCTTTGTCTTCAAGTACGATTTGGATAAGACCTGTGCGATCGCGCAGCAATAAAAAGCTGATCTTTCCAAGGGCGCGGACGTTATTGAGCCATCCGCGCACCCAAACAGGTTTTTCGACAAAGTGGGCAAGGTCCTTCGATAAAACCCGATCCATGACCCTCTCCTTAGTGGTGTGCTGCGATTTCTTCAAGAGCCGCTTTGTGGCTGAGCTTGATTTGGCCGCGGTCATTGATGTCGAGCACTTTCACATCGATTATATCCCCTTCCCGGAACGGGGTGTCATGGATGTTTTGGATCCTTTGCTTGGAGATCTCAGAGATGTGGCATAGCCCCTCTTTGCCGGGGAATAGCTCGACGAAGAAGCCGAATTGCACAATCGAGGTGATTTTGCCCCGATAGATTTTATTCAGCTCTGCTTCAGCTGTGAGGTTGAAAATGATGGCTTTGGCTTTTTCCATTGCATCTGGACTTGTGGAAGCGATGCTGACCAGGCCATTGTCATCGATATCGATTTGCACGCCGGTTTCTTCGATGATCGCACGGATCTGTTTGCCGCCAGGGCCAATCACGATGCCAATTTTACTAGGTTTTATTTGCATCGTTTCAATGCGTGGAGCATAGATTGACATCTCAGAGCGGTAGGTGGGGCATACGTCGAGCATTTTTTTCAAAATGTGCTCTCTTCCCTCTTTTGCTTGATGCAGAGCATCTCGCATGATGGCGTGGGTAATCCCTTCTACTTTGATGTCCATTTGGAATGCAGTAATGCCAGAGTGGTCTCCTGTTACTTTGAAGTCCATGTCGCCGAGCGCATCTTCAGCGCCTAAGATGTCGGAAAGGATAGCGTATTGATCGTTTTCCAAGATCAGTCCCATTGCAATGCCTGCGACAGGGCGCTTGACGGGGACCCCTGCATCCATTAAGGCTAAACAGCCGCCGCATACTGAGGCCATTGACGAAGAACCATTAGATTCTGTGATGTTGGATTCGAGGCGGATGACGTAGGGGAACTCTTCTTGCTTCGGCAAGATGGCAGAGAGGGCTCTTTCTGCAAGTTTTCCGTGGCCGATTTCTCTGCGTCCTGGAGAGCCCATGCGTCCCACTTCTCCCACAGAAAAAGGGGGGAAGAAATATTGCAGGTAGAAGCGTTGTTGCCCTTCTCCATGCAGATCTTCGAAGCGCTGTGCTGTGTTTTCGCCCCCTAAAGTGCAGACGGCAAGCGATTGGGTCTCTCCTCGGGTGAAGAGGGCGCTTCCGTGGGTGCGCGGCAAAAGGCCTTGTTCGATGTCGATGGGACGGATCTCTTTCAGGCCGCGTCCGTCAATTCTTTTGCGCTCTTCGAGAATCATTTTGCGCATGAGAGAAGATTGCAAATTTTTGAAGGCAAGCGCTGCATCGACTAAAGAATATTTGGGTTCTTCGCCCTCAGGAAAGAGGGTCTTCATGACAGTTTCTTTAATCTCTCCGAGTGCCTTGTCGCGCTCTTGTTTTGAGAAGATGCGCAGGGCCGATTCGATGAGGGTGCTGGCGGCTGCATGGACTGCAGTAGTGAGCTCATGCGGCACTTTGCGAAGCGTAGAGAGGTTTTTTGGTTTTCCGATTTTATCTGCCCATGCTTTGATGTGGTGGCAGAAAGTATGGATGGCTTTATGCCCCGTTTCGAGAGCTTCTATGACCTGGGCCTCTGTTAGAAAATCGCAAAAGCCTTCGATCATTAAGATCGCATCTTCAGTTCCCGCCATGACGAGGTCGAGTTTTGACTCTTTCATCTCCGCAACAGTTGGATTTACGACAAAGTGGCCGTCGATCATTCCGACTCGAACCGCGCCTACAGGTTTCACTAGAGGGATGTCCGAAATGGCGAGTGCTGCAGAAGCTGCGCAGATGGCTAGAGGATCTGGCGAGTTAAGTCCATCATAGGACCAGACAAACGAAAGTACTTGCACTTCGTTGTAGTAGCCTTCTTCAAACATTGGACGTAGAGGACGGTCGATCAGGCGGCAAACCAGTGTTTCGCGCTCGGTCGGACGTCCTTCCCGCTTGAGATAGCCACCGGGAATTTTTCCGGCCGCGTAGAACTTTTCCTGGTAATGTACGGTCAAGGGGAAGAAATCAATCCCCTCGGGAACATCCTTGGACATACAGGCGGTTACCAGTACGGCGTTCTGGCCGCACTTAGCTACAACAGCGCCATCAGCAAGCTTGGCCATCTTGCC
>JAKAFF010000032.1 GCA_021818045.1 bacterium | reverse complement strand
TTGTTGGGGAGGGGCTGACCACATATCTCGACGAAAATCCATCCATTGCCAAAATGATTGTCGAAAAGGCCGTTATTGCAGCTCAAGCAAGAGAAGCTGCAAAAAAAGCGCGCGAGCTGACTTTAAGAAAAACGGCTTTAGATGGGGCTCGTCTTCCAGGAAAGTTGGCCGATTGCCAGGAGAGGGATCCCGCCCTTTGCGAAATTTATATCGTTGAAGGGGACTCAGCCGGTGGCTCGGCAAAGATGGGACGCGATCGAAGATTTCAGGCGATTCTCCCCATTCGAGGAAAAATCCTCAACGTCGAAAAGGCGCGCATTCAGAAAATTTTGCAAAATACTGAAGTGTGCTCGATGGTCGCAGCACTGGGATGCGGCATTGGTGCAGAAAACTTCAACGTTGCCAAGCTGCGCTATCATAAAATCATCATCATGACCGACGCCGATGTCGACGGCTCGCATATCCGGACGCTTTTGTTGACGTTTTTCTATCGACATATGCCTGCACTCATCGAAAATAATTATATCTATATCGCACGGCCCCCCCTGTTTAGAGTCACAAGGAAAAAGATCAGTCAGTACATCCACTCCGAGCGGGAGATGGACGAGTACCTCATGAAGCTGGGGCTCAGCGATATTCTCGTTCGTAGAGTAGGATCTGAGCACTCTTTCGGAAAAGAAGAGACCGAAAAGTTGATGGAACTGACGATGGAGGTGGAAGGATTCATCAGCGCCATTGAGCGCAAAGGGGTCCCATTCCGCGAATTCGTGGCCGCCAAACAAAATGGCAAGTATCCCCAATATCTCGTGAGCATCGCAGATAAAAGCCGCTTTTTTTATAGCGAATCAGAACTCATCGACCAGAAAAAAGAGAGCGAAGTCCTACAAAGACAAATTCACGAAGAGACTCTGGCCTCTATCCCCCCAGAAGAGGTGACAGAGGAGATGCGCACATTTGTTCCAAAACCTTTAGCCTTTTTGGAGTTATTTGACCCCAACCGGCTACTCTCTTTGGAAGCCAAGCTCGCTTCGTATCAGCTCCAATTGGAAAATTATCTCATCGCAGAAAAAGAGCTCTTTGAAATTTGCGAAGAGGGCCATTCGCCAACAACATGGCATACTTTGCGCGAACTCATCGAAGCCATTCGCTCCAATGGACGCAAGGGAGTCGAAGTGCAGCGCTACAAAGGTCTCGGTGAGATGAACGCCGATCAGCTATGGGAGACGACCATGGATCCCGCAGTCCGAACGCTTGTGAAGGTCACTTTGCCAGATGCGATCGCCGCCGATCGGATGTTCTCCATGCTCATGGGCGAAGAAGTTGAACCGCGCCGTGTCTTTATTGAGTCTCACGCGCTATCCGTTAAGAACTTAGATATTTAAAGGTCTACATGTCGTATACAAAAGATGAAATGGTAGTTCCGCGCAACGTCGAAGAGGAGATGAAGGAGAGTTATCTTCGCTATTCGATGTCGGTGATTATCTCTCGCGCTTTGCCCGATGTAAGGGATGGCTTGAAGCCATCTCAGCGGCGTATTTTGTATGCCATGAGACAGCTGAACTTGTCTCCCGGGGCAAAACACCGTAAATGCGCCAAAATTTCTGGAGACACCTCCGGGGATTACCACCCGCATGGTGAGACGGTGATCTATCCGACGCTTGTCCGTTTAGCGCAAGATTGGGTCATGCGCTACTCTTTGATCAACGGACAGGGGAACTTTGGTTCCATTGACGGCGATCCACCCGCTGCGATGCGTTATACGGAAGCAAGACTCACCTCTGCTGCCATGGCTTTGATGGAAGATCTCGATAAAGAGACCGTCGAGATGGTGCCAAACTACGATGAGACGAAGACGGAGCCGACCGTCTTTCCTGCAAAATTCCCCAATTTGCTTTGCAACGGCTCGTCTGGGATTGCAGTAGGGATGGCAACGAATATTCCTCCGCACAATTTGCTGGAGCTCATTGGTGCGACATTGCTCGTGTTAGACGATCGCAACGTATCGATTGACGAATTGATGAAAGTGATGCCAGGTCCCGATTTTCCAACAGGGGGAATCATTTGTGGCTACCGCGGTATTAAAGAGGCGTTTCACACAGGACGCGGCAAGCTGATTTTACGCGCCGAAACCCACATAGAGGAGATCTCGGGCGGAACGCGTCAGCAAATCGTTGTAGATGCAGTGCCCTACAATGTCAATAAGGCGCGCCTTATCGAACATATCGCCGATCTGATCAATGACAAAATGGTGCCAGGCCTTTCCGATATTCGAGATGAGTCGGATAAAGATGGCTTGCGCGTGGTGCTGGAACTCAAACGGGGGGAGATTCCCGATGTAGTGCTCAATCAGCTCTATAAAAATAGCGATCTGCAGGTCACGTTTGGGTGCAACATGCTAGCCCTAGACCATGGCTTGCCTCGCACCATGAACATCAAACAGATGATCTCTGCATGGATCGACCATCGCATCGAGGTAATTCGACGCCGCACTCGCTTTGAACTGCTGAAGGCAGAGGCGCGTGCCCATATTCTGGAGGGGTATCTCAAGGCGCTCGATCATTTAGATGAGGTCGTTAAAGTCATTCGGGCCTCTTCGAGCCGCGATCATGCCAGAATTGAATTGATGAATCGCTTCGGATTGTCTGAAAGACAAGCCAATGCGGTACTCGATTTAAGACTTTATCAACTCACCGGGTTGGAAGCAGAAAAGATCGACGCTGAATACAAAGAGCTACTGCAAAAAATTGCCCACTACAAGGCAGTTCTGGCATCAGAGGCCATGGTGCGCGACATCATTCGCGAAGAATTGGAAGATCTTAAAAAAGGGCACAAATCCGAAAGAAAAACGAAAATTATTGCTGCAGAGGGGGAATTTGCGATGGAAGATCTCATCGCAGATGAGCCTGTTGTCATTGCAATCTCCAACGATGATTATATCAAACGGATGCCTATCGATACCTTCCGCGAACAAAAAAGGGGAGGGGCAGGTGTCAGTGGCATGGAGATGAAAAAAGAGGCCGATGTATTAAAGAACATTTACATCGCATCGACACACGATTCGCTTTTAATTTTCACATCGCTTGGCCGCTGTTATTGGACTAAAGTATGGCAAATTCCCGAAGGGGCGCGCCGCACTAAGGGTCGGCCCATTATCAATTTGCTCGAAGATTTAAGCGAAAATGAAAAAGTCGCAGCTGTCCTTAAAGTTAAAACTTTTGATGAAGAGGGGGCGTCTATTCTTTTGGCAACGAAAAAAGGCGTTGTGAAGAAAACGGAGCTTGTAGCGTTCAATAACCCCCGCAAAAAAGGGGTCTATGCCCTCAACATCGATGAAGGCGACGAGCTCATTGCTGCACGCCTTACACGTCCAGGACAGCAGATCATGCTCTTTACGCACAATGGCATGGCTGTGCGCTTTGACGAATCTCTTGTGCGTCCGGTTGGACGCGTAGCCCGAGGCGTGCGTGGAGTAATGCTGAAAAACGAGACCGACAAAGTCATCAGTTGTGAAGTGGTCACTCCTGAAGAGACGATCCTGGTTGTATGCGAAAATGGGTTTGGTAAACGATCTCAAGTGGATGAGTTTCGCCAAACCAATCGAGGGGGCGTTGGAGTGCGCTCAATCATTACCTCGGAGCGCAATGGCCATGTGGTTGCAGCGCTCAGCGTCACCGATGCCGATGGCGTCTTGCTCATGTCAGCTGAAGGACAAGCAGTGCGCATCCCTATGCGAGATGTTCGCGTGATGGGACGCTCTACACAAGGTGTCAAACTCGTGAACCTCAAAGAGGAAAAGGACCTGGTGGTTGGAGTGCAAAAAATTGAGGCGGGAGCAGATGACTCTCTATCAGATGCCCCCATTCCACAAAATTAAGAGTTGTGACCGAAATCACAAACCTTTTTTAAAAAGAGCTTGGCTTCTGGGTGGGTGATGAGCCTTCCCAGTAGTTTGGTAACCTCACAGGGACTATACCTTGCCTTTCTGTCATCGAGAAATCCGTAGCGCAGTCCCACAAAGTTATCGAGGAATTCAGATGCTTTTTCTAGATGGGGACGTAGGTCATCGACGAGGACGATCCTGCATCCAGGATGGTGATCAGCATACCAGCGCAGCACCTTGCCCTTTGGAACGTCGCCGCAATAAAAAACTCCCTCCGAATAATCGGGCTCATTGAGTGTAAACGGAGTGTTGCACCTAGAAAATTGGATGTTTAGAGCATTTAATTGCCCTCTTGTCACAGCGCGAAATGCAAAGTCTCTCGCCGTAATTGCAAAACAGGGGTGCTGTAGCGCATTAATGAAGGTATTTGTCTCGTCTTCCACAAATTCAATTTCACTGACCGTCTGAACGGCCTTCCAAAGGTGCGTTGCACAGGTGTGCGCCTCTTTAGGACTCATCCCACTTTCTACAAAATGGGCGATCATAAATTTCTCCCACCCCTCGCCCCCAAATTCCGAGACCGAGGTGAGAATCGTGTTGTCTAGATCGAGAAACAAATGGGTCTTGTGGTCCAAGAAGCGGTGTACCTCTCGGATCGAGCTAATTTCGATAATTTCTGCCATAACCCTGAAATTATCCACAGGGAGCCCTTCTATGCAACAGAAATTCACTTGGCTCGATTCTTAAAATCATTTATGATCCGGCCCTATGCCATCTAAAAAACAACAAGGCCTCTTTATCACCTTTGAGGGGGGAGAGGGAGCAGGTAAGACGACCCTCATTTCAAAATTGTTTCAATTCTTTGAGTCTAAGGGGTATGTGGTTGTTAACACAAGAGAGCCTGGGGGGACTCAGATAGGAGAGAGTATCCGCTCTTTGCTATTGGAACATAAGGGGCCGCTATCTGCGTATGCTGAGCTTTGTCTATTTTTGGCCTCCAGGGCGCAGCACATTCGGGAGGTGATTGGGCCGGCGTTAGAGTCGGGGAAGGTGGTGTTGTGCGATCGATTTAATGACTCTTCTATTGCCTATCAAGGGGTGGGGAGGGGGCTTGGGGTGGAGAAGGTGTCTCAAATGTGCGAGTTCATCTCGCAGGGCCTCAAACCGCATCTGACTCTTTATCTCGATCTAGATCCGGAAGTGGGGTTAGGACGGGCCTCCAAAGTGCGCAAACAAGATCGCATTGAGGCGGAGGCGTTTTTATTTCATCAAAAGATTCGAGAGGCATTTCTTCAAATACATAAGGCAGAGCCCACGCGCTTTTACTTAATCGACGCGGGCGCAAATGCTGACCGCGTCTTCGGCGAGGCTCTGCAGATTATACTTTCTAAAATAGGAATGAACCTTCGATAGATACTCCATGCATATAAAGGTTGCCTGGGGCATATGATGAGATCGTATTTGTATTTTGTACGAGCGGCATCATTTGGTTTTGTGCAAAGAAGGTCATGAAATTATAGGCTGCACTAAATTCTACATAATATTTATTGCAGTGGAAGAATGAGCCCCACTTGACTCCCATTCCTGCATCGAGATAAGGATGCACCGCATTCCAGCCGTCAAGCGAAGCTACAATTTTCCAATCTGCAGAAGTTGCGGTATTGCGGTTTTTGAAATTGAGCGTCGTATATCGGGTGTATAGGACGCTTGCACTCATATTTCCAAAGAGTGAAAACCCCTGACCGAGCAACCAGCAATTTTCAAAGCCCGCTGTAGGACCAATCATCCACGAATTGGATTTTAAGGAGAGTTGTACTGCCGGATCGGTGGTGGTAATCTGTAGTGCAGAAGTGTGAAAATATTGGCGAATCCAACCACTCATGATTCCAAAGGTAGGAGTGATCATCCATTTTTTACCAAGATAAAATGGGTAGGAAAGATCGAGGTTGAATAAATCCATTCCCACTTTCCAGTTGGCTTGCAGCGAAGACAGAAAGTCTTGAAAAGAGACGTTAGTTGTAATCGCAAACAAAAAGTCAGGTGATGTGGCCGATGAGGAGCCCGATGTGTGTGATCGAGCCCACAGATAATCTCCTGTGAGAACCCATTGATCAAAGGGTGTATTGAGCGTAAATCCAGCGCTGAATCCAGGATGGTATTTTGTATCGAGAGAAACTAAGGCTCCGGTAGATTCTACTGTGCTTGGATAAAATGGGTTGTTGGAATTGCTGTGAACGGCAAGCTCCATGCCATCTTGCGACAGATAGTATTCATTGAAGGCGGCAAAAAATTGCACATCCCACGCATTTCCTATTTCGGTTCTTGCGCTTTTTGAATAAGAACTAACGGATGGATTGTTAGTTGGCATGGTGTCTTTTTTTGCTGTATTGGGTTGGGCCATTACAGATGCTGCAGCACCTAGCAAAGTCAGTAGTGATTTCAAGATATCCTCCAGTATTTGGAAAATTTTTTTTGTGCGAAGGGTCCACTCTACAAAAATGCAGTGAAATTCTGCAACCATTTTCGGTATACTGTGAACATATGTTTGATGATATTGTTGGAAATGCGAGCGCCAAGGCGTTTTTGCGTAAGGCTGTAGAGGAAAAACGCCTTCCTCAAACACTGCTTTTTTCAGGGCCCGATGGAGTGGGTAAGGGGCTCTTTGCAAAGGAGCTGGCCCGCGTTTTGCTGGGAGATGGGCACTTACTCGATTTGCATATTTTGAAACCCGAAGGAAAAGCGGGGCTTTATGCAATCGAGACGCTGCGAGAGATGATTGAAAAGGAGCATGCCGCTTCATTTGAGGGGCGCGGGAAAGTGTTTGTACTCGAAGATGTGGAACGGATGCAGCCCGTTTGTGCGAATGCTTTATTAAAAACCTTGGAAGAGCCTACAGAGGGGACGACTTTTGTCCTTTTGACAAGTGCTGTCCACGAGATCTTGCCAACGATTGTATCGCGTTGCGTTGTTTTGCAATTCTATCCGCTTGCTGAAACAGAAATCGCAGCGATTTTACAGCAAAAAGGGAAAGCTATACATGCTGCCAAAATGGCCCATGGGTCGATTAGGCGCGCTTTAGAGTGGGTTGACTTGCCCGAACTTGCGCAGCAACGGAACATCCTTTTTCAGATTTTGGCGTCTGAACTATCATATCCAGAACTGTCTTTGAAGATAGATGAGCTGGAGCGTTTGCTCGAAGAGGGAAAAGAGGAAGATCCGGTTCGCGTGGGCAAACGGTTTGAGCATTTGCTGGTAGATATTCTTTCTTGGTATCGCGATCAAGTGGTACGTGCATTGGGACGGGGTGATCTGCTTTTGTACCCCGATTTGGTGGGCGGGCAAACGCCTGTGCTCCATACGGCGCGCCAAAAGCTTGTCAAGATGGAAAAAAGGGTGGAGATGGCCAGGCTCGCGTTTCAAAGAAATATGAAGTTTAGCGCAATTTTCCGGACCATCCTAACTTGGTCCGAAGAGTTGCAAAATAGTCGTGCCTGTGTAAATTGACACGCTTAAAAATGCGGCTCGATTTTGCAACCGAGATTTTTTCTTGGCTGTTGAGAGAAAAAGAGTCAAGCCCATCGGCTCGAACCTCTACAGGACCATAAGGGCTCATGTACTCAATTTCGATGGTGTGATCAGAGGTGAGTACGATTGGACGGTTTGAGATCGTATGAGGACAGACGGGGGTGATGACTATAGCATCTAAGGTGGGACTGAGAATAGGGCCCCCTGCTGCAAGCGAATAGGCCGTCGAACCGTTAGGAGTTGCGATGATGATCCCATCTGCAGTAAATGTATTGACGTAAGCTCCGTCGATATAGAGCGCAAGTTCGATAAGACTGTAATTGTGCGCGCGATGAATGACGATGTCATTGACTGCACATAGCCCTCTTGTTTCGAGTGAGATGCGATGATCGATCACGTAGGCGCCATTCAAAAGTTCTTCTAAGCTTGGATAAATATGTCCGGCGGGAACATCGGCCATAAATCCCAAATGTCCTAAATTGATTCCTAAAAGTGCGGCATTGAGATGGCCATAGCGGTGAAACAGGCGTAGGATTGTCCCATCTCCTCCCATGGAGATCAGGAATTGAATCTGCGATGTATCAATTGAAGAGATGGGTTTGGCTCCAATACGCGCCGCTTTGTCATCTTCGGAGACCACCGTAACTCCTTGGTCTTCTAGGAATTTGCGGATTTGGATAGCCAGTTCAAAAGAGGACAGTTTCTGTTCGTTGGGGAAGAGGGCGATCATCATGAAGCGAAAACTCCTGCAATATACGCCGTGCTATTGATTCGGCATCTAATTCTAATTCTGTCATAAGTTTGGTATTGCTGCCAAACTGAACCCAAATATCGGGTACCCCAATATTGAGAACTTTTACATCAAAGGGGCCATGCTGAATGAGGAAGTTGTTGATAATCATGCCTATCCCTGCATTGAGCGAGTGTTCTTCAAGGGTGACGACGAATCGATGGGTAGTCAGTAAGTGGCTTAAAAGATCTGCGTCGAGCGGTTTGATAAAGATGGGATCGACGATGGTGGCCTCTATTCCATGGCCCATGAGGAGTGCTCGGACGGCAAAAGCGGTCAGACATGTGTGGCCAAGCGCAATGATCAAAAGGGTGTTTCCTTGGACCAAAATTTCTCCCTTGCCGATGGGTCTGACCTGTAAAGGGAGATCGGGTTCTTCTGTCTCTAGATTGGGGTAGCGGATGGCTGTAGGTTTTTCCCAATGCAGGGCGCTTTCCAATAGCTCTTTGAGAAGGTGGCCATTGCGCGGTTGAGCGATGATCATGTTGGGCATGGCGTTGAGGAAGCTGATATCGTAGATTCCGTGATGAGTGCTCCCATCGGGACCTGAGATAAATGCGCGATCCAGCGCAAAAATCACCGGCAGCTCCTGCATGCATACGTCTTGAAATAAATTGTCGAACGCCCTTTGCAAAAAGGAGGCGTAAATGCACACCACTACTTTCTTTTTTTTGCCATATGCAAGTCCTCCTGCGAAGGTGACGGCGTGTCCTTCTGCAATGCCGACATCGAGACATCTGTCGGGAAAGCGCTGCATCATGGCGTCAAGACAAGAACCTGCGGGAGTGGCTGGGGTGATGCAAATGAGATCGCGATTGGCCTCTGCCATTTTCAAGATATGCTTGCCAAAGACCTTCGGGAATGTGGGCTGGGTAGAGGGGGATGGGAGGAATTTGCCGCTACATAGATCAAAGGGCCTTACTCCGTGATAAAGGGTCGGATTTGCAATGGCAATTGGCATGCCCTTGCCTTTGACGGTCATGACGTGAACGAGTACGGGTCGGTCCCAATTTTTTAAGCTCTCGAATGTTTCGATGAGCTTTGCGATGTCATGTCCATCGATGGGGCCCACGTATGAGAGGTTAAATTCTTCAAAAAATGTGGCAGGGCTCACGAGATTTTTCACCGACTCGGTCATCTTTTGCCCCAATTTTTCTAAAACTGGGCCGTATCCTGGGATTTTTCCCAAAAATTGTTGGATTTCTGCGTAGATGCGGTTAGACAGGGGGTTGCTTAAAAGTCGACTTAAGATGTTTTTGATGTTGCCCACATTTTTGGAAATGGACATGGCATTGTCATTGAGGATGGTGATAAAGCGCCCCAGCTGTTTGGGGATGTTATTCAATGCTTCTAAGGTCAAGCCGCAAGTAAGCGTTGCATCGCCTAGGATCGGAATCACATGCTCTTGTCCTTTTTCTAAATCGCGGGCAGTTGCGACACCTAGAGCTAAAGAGAGCGCAGTCCCTGCGTGGCCTGCAAAAAAATGGTCATGCTCAGATTCGCGCGGATGGGTAAAGCCGCATAGCCCCTTGTATTGGCGGATCTTGTCAAAGCTTGCATTGCGGCCTGTGAGGATTTTGTGGGGATAGGTTTGATGGCTCACATCAAAAATAAAGCGATCGCGCGGGGAGTCAAACACCCGGTGCAAGGCAATGGTCAACTCTACAACGCCCAAGTTAGAGGAAAGGTGTCCCCCATTGACCGCCAAGACTTCGATAATCCGATTTCGGATCTCTGTTGCGAGATTTTCTAACTCACCCAAGGTGAGTGTGGAAAGGCTCTGCTTTAGGATTTTCGTTAGCATCTAGTGCCAATTCGCCTTTGCTCTTAATCAGCTGCTCGATTTTTTGCTCCGCAGTCGTCAAACGGGCGCTGCAGGTGCGGATTAGTTTTTCTGCCTCTTCAAAAAGCTTTAAAGACTCCTCGAGGGGCGTTTTCCCGCTATTCATCTTTTCCAAAATCTGTTCAAGACGTTCAAACGCCTTTTCAAAAGAGAGCGGTTCTGGAACCATTTTCTAATACCTCATTCACACTTGCCACTACCTTGCCATCATGTAATAGAGCATGAAACTTCTGG
>JAKAFF010000031.1 GCA_021818045.1 bacterium | reverse complement strand
GTAAGTGACCCAATATTAAAAATATAGGGTCACTTACGATAGACGAATTGCGCCGCTTTGGCGCAGCCGAAAATCCAACTTTTGAACTCATTTGTGTATAGCATTTTCTACTTTTTGATTTGGGCTTTTCTGTTGGTATTTCCCAAAGGGGGCTTTAAAATTGGCGATATCCCTATCACCTGGGGCTATTTGTTACTGGGAATCGCCACCCTCTCTTGGTGTCTCAAAAAACATTGGATTATCCATACCCCGCGCATGATCTTGTTCCTTTGCACGGTACCCTTTCAATGCATCGGCATCGCTACCTATCTCCTAAATGGCACTGAAGATCTAGGTCTTGCGCTCTCTTTGTGGATCTCATTTTGCTTTCTTCCGTTCAGCTTATTCGTTATTTTTTCCCATGAAATTGAGACGCTGCACCTTTCTACTTTGCTCAATCGAAGCAAAAACGCTCTCTTGCTCCTCGCATCCTACGGAATCTTTTTATTTTTGTATAAGATGCTCACGGGCCAATTTATTGAAATTCCACTTCTAACAACCAATTTAGGGGATTGGGGAACGCTTGAAGACAAATGCATCAACCGTGGATTTTTATTTAAGCTAATCTCCACATACAATAATGGAAACGTATTTGGAGTTTGTATATTGATATTACTTCCACTTTACTCTGTGATTGAATCCAGCAAATGGCGTCAAGGCCTCGTAAAACTCGCGCTACTTTTGACCTTATCTCGAGCCGTTTGGATTGGATTGATTTTTAGCGAAATGACATGCGCTACTTGGATGTATTACAACAACCAGATCTCCAGATACAAATTCTTCATACGCATCGCCGCATCCCTCGGCGCAATTGCGTCTTTTCTACTCGTTTTTGCCCTCTATTTTGACATTCCATATGACTTTTTTGTCGATCCAAGCTTAGGGGGCAGAAGCAATTATTTTGCATCCCTATCGGACGCCACGCTTTTTGCTTCTAAGCCCCTACAAAACATTGCCGAAGCGACCTATTTAGGCATTTTAAATTCATTAGGAATCAGTGGGTTATTTGCATTCTTATTGGCCATGACTGCCCCCATATACATTGGCATCTTCAAGCCGCACCGCACACATATTCAATCAGGCATTTTACTGGGGTTAGTGAACTACTTGTTTGTTGCGATCGCAGAAGGAGCGCTCGTCAATATCCCAACACTTTGTTTTTACTGGTTTATGGCTTCTCTTTTGGCGTCTCGCACACCTGACGCACTAATGTCTTGATTTTTTGAGATTCGCCCTTTTTTCCAATAAACAAAGCGTTTTCCGTCTCAACAATTAATAGATCTTCCAGGCCAAGAGTAGAAATCAATCGCTTGCCTCCAAAAATCAGGCTGTTTTTTGTGTCGATTGCTAAAACGTTGCCAATCTTAACGTTACTATCCTGATCTTTATCCAATATCTCATATACGCTATCCCATGAACCCACATCCGACCACTCCACAGGGAGGGGACACACGGCCAGATGGTGTGTTTTTTCCATTAAGGCATAATCTATGGAGACATCAGGAAACTGATCGTAGGAAGAGATGACTTGATCAAAGGGTTTGCATACCCCTTGATAAATCTCCGGCACGTGATCCGCCAATTCCTCCATCATTGTTGCAATAGAAAAAAGAAATATCCCCGAATTCCAAACATATTGCCCTGAACGGACAAATTGGCAAGCTGTGTCAAAAGAGGGCTTTTCAAAAAATCCACCTGCCTCATGGATAAAAGGATCGAACTTCTTACCCATTTGAATGTACCCAAAACCGGTCTCCGGCCGACTGGGCTTAATGCCAAATGTCATGATATGGCTTTGACTAATAGCATGCGCACAAGCGTGTTCTACATAACGCATAAAAACTGCCTCCGGCTGAATTAAATGATCGGAGGGTAGAACAAGAACTAAATCCGTAGGATTCGCGCGCCGTTTTTCTAACAAATACTTAACAGACAAAGCTATAGCGGCAGCTGTGTTTCTTCTCGTAGGCTCTACTACAATTTGCACCTTTTGCTTGCGATCTAATTTCTCAAGCTGCTTGGCAACAAGGACTTGATAGTGCTCGTTCGTAGAAACAATCAAATTTTGTGTCAGATCGGAATCGAGAAAACGGCGCGTGGTTTTTTGCAGTAAGGATTCTTGATCTCCGAAGTTTAAAAACTGCTTTGGAAAATCTTCTGTCGATAAGGGCCAGAGCCTAGTTCCTCCGCCTCCTGCTAATACAATCACGTGCATCATGTGTGTATATCACAATTCATCGTGGCACAAGAGGGAAGTTCCTGAAATCGCTGCCACTGTTTTTCCACCCAATTTTTGTACTCACGAACAAATCTTGGCTTTTGAAACCTTTCTGCATGCGCTCGAATCTCCGTTGGTACATATTGGTGCAGGTTTTGTTCAAAACCGTGCACTGCCTGTATGATTGCAGAAACTGTTTGTTCCGAGAAAAATACTCCTGTAACGTTTTCTTGTACTGTTTCTCGTACAGCTCCTTTACCAAAGGCGATGACAGGGGTTCCACAGGCTTGCGCCTCAACGGGGAGAATTCCGAAATCTTCCACCGCAGCAAATACAAAAGCTTTGGCTTGTTGTAGATGCTCTTTTAGTACATTTGCTGGTTGATAGCCTAGCAATTCGATATTTTTCGTAGCTTTCGCCTTAGCTCTTTTAAATTCTGGTCCATCGCCAATCACGACCAACTTTTTATCAGGCATGCGGGCAAATGCTTCGATGATCAGCTCCATCTTTTTATAAGGGACGAAACGGGAAGCTGCTAGATAGTAATCGCTTTTTTGAGGTTGCAGTGTAAAAAAATCGGTGTCTACAGGAGGATAAATGACTGTTGCAGATCTACCATAAGTTTTTTGAATGCGCTTTGCGACATAATGGGAAATAGCCCCTAAAACATCGGGACGAGTCGCTGTTTGGAAATCCCACATCCTTAAATAGTGCAAAAACATACGAGCCAAGTTTGCTTTTAACCCTCGATTGAGCTGCGATTCTTCGAGATATTGGTGATAAAGATCCCAAGCATAGCGCATTGGGGTAAAACAATAACAAATATGTAGCTGTTCCGCATGAGTCATTACCCCTTTTACAACGCAGTGAGAACAAGACAAAATGAGATCATAATCAGACAGGTCAAATTGCTCTATTGCCATAGGAAAAAAGGGGAGATAGGAGCGGTATTTTTTGCGAGCAAAAGGAAGGTTTTGGATGAATGAAGTGTGCACTTTTTCAAATTGCTTATTAGAGGAGCTAGCATCAAGCAAAGTATAGATAGGAGAGGGGAATAAGTGATAAATCGCTTCAAATACCTTCTCTCCTCCACCGGGATCATCGCTAAACCAATCGTATACAAGGGCAGTTTTCACGCTTGGACCATTTGCATGCTTTTGAGATCTTCGGCCATCATAATCCTCACCAAATCATGCACACTAGTGCGAGCCTCCCATCCTAGCTCCCGTTTTGCTTTGGCGGGATTACCAATCAACAAATCAACCTCTGTCGGCCGAAAATACTCTTGAGAAACGCTGACTAAGATTTGTCCTGTATCAGCATCTTGACCCACTTCTTCCAAGCCTGTACCTTGCCAAACGATCTGCTTGCCAATCTCTTGAAAGGCCAGTTCGACAAATGCGCGCACCGTTGTGGTACGGCCCGTTGCTAAAACATAGTCATCAGGTTTTTCTTGTCTTAACATAAGCCACATACCTTCTACAAAATCTTGAGCATATCCCCAGTCCCTTTGCGCATCTAAATTCCCCAATACAAGGGGTTTGGTACTGCCACATGCAATCGCCGCTACCGCTTTGGTAATTTTTCTCGACACAAAAGTGTCCTCCCTCCGGGGACTTTCATGGTTGAACAAAATTCCGTTACAGGCAAACAGATCGTAAGCCTCCCTGTAATTGACCACAATCCAGTAAGCATACAGCTTGGCCACTCCATAAGGAGAGCGGGGATAAAATGGGGTCAGTTCTGATTGAGGGATTTCTCTCACTTTTCCAAAAAGCTCCGAAGTCGATGCCTGGTAGAAGCGCGTTTTCGGATTGTGAGCCAAAATGGCATCTAAGATTCGCAACACTCCCACTGCATCTACATCTGCTGTATATTCGGGCATCTCAAATGATACTTTAACATGGCTCATAGCGGCCAAATTATAAACCTCATCTGCATCTGCTTGTTGAATGACTTTTTTCAAACTCGATGCATCGCTTAAGTCGCCTGGGTGTAAAAAAAATCGCTCTGCAAGAGTGTCGTCATTACATAGATGGGCAATTCTAGGAAGATTAGATAGAGAAGATCGTCTGACCAACCCATGAACTTCATACCCTTTCGCTAACAGAAATTCTGCTAAATAAGACCCGTCTTGCCCTGTAATTCCCGTAATTAAGGCTTTGCGCATAGTCATCTCTCGAACATCCTTTTGAAAAACGTCTATTGTGCCCTACCCCGCCCTTTTTTCAGAGAGTAATCTTGCCCTTCAGATCGCTCTCGCGTTACAATGTACACCATGGACAAAATCTTAATTGTCAAAATTGGAGCAATTGGAGATGTGGTGATGTCTTTAGCGATGCTACATGACTTGAGACATCGCTATCCCTTCGCCCACATCACTTGGGTATCTGGAAAAACATCCTCCGCACTCGTGCAATCGACCAAGCTTGTCGATCAGCTCATAGAAATTGATGAGGCTCAATTATTTGGAAAAAGTCTATGGAGGCGGATGGGTGCGCTTGCAAAAATTTGGCGCACTCTATCAGGTAGATTTTTCAATCTCATCTTGACCGCTCACTCCGATCCTCGATACAGATGGATCTCTTTATTTTGCAGATGTACTGAACACCAATATTACAAGCGTCGCACACAAAGGCCCATTCCCCTTCCTGGTCGCTATCATTTACATGAATATGTCCGTCTATCCCGAGATACTGAAGTCCCTTTTGCTGTCTCTCTTCCCACATTACACATTCCTTCCAGCTCCTTGCGAGATGCGGCTATCAAAGCTCTACCCAAAAAACAAAACGTCATTCTTTGTCCTGGGGGCGCAAAAAATCCTTTGGCCGATGACACGCTCAGACGCTGGCCTATTCACCACTATGCAAAATTAATGGAGCTGTTATCACATTACCCACTGAATCTCATTGTCACAGGCGCTGAAAGCGATCGATGGGTGGAGCCCCATTTTGCCCACCTACAGTACATCAACTGGATTGGGCAATGGCAGCTGTTAGATCTAATCGCACTTTTTCAACACGCAAATCTGATTATCACGCATGATAGCGGCCCCCTCCATCTTGCCAAATTTGCCTCTTGTCCAAAACTTGCCCTATTTGGCCCAACTAATCCCTTCGAAAAAGTGGGCGCTTCAGAAAACATCCATGTCTTATGGGCAGGGGGAAAGATGGCGTGCTGTCCATGCTATGATGGCAAAAAGTATGCCAAGTGCTTGCGCAACGATTGTTTGGAATCGATCAGCCCTGAAGAGGTGAAGGCACAGGCATTAGCGCTTTTACACAAGCCAGCACTTGATCCACTTCCAGTTCTCGAATGCACTCCATCGTCTTACATCCCCGTTTTTGAAAACAGGGCGCGCACGCCACTTGCCGCATCACCCCTCGACAATATGGAGTAGGGGGTAGCCACATTTTGGACGAATGCATCCCAGAACAAAGAACGACTGTTGGCACAGATACAGCCGCCGCCAAGTGTACTGCCGCAGAATCGACAGTAATCAGTCCTTGCGCCTCCTGCACTGTTTGCGTAAATTGATCCCAGCTTAGACAATTGCTCAAGTCTTGCGCCTGTGTCTTAGAGCGGATATAGCGACACATTTTTCCTTGCCGATCCCCAAGCCCCGTAAGCCAGATCTCAAAACCATACTCTTGCAACTGTTTAATCAAAAGAACCCATTTTTCTATTTCCCACTCTTTCAATCGGTTAGAACTACCAACATGCACAACTACATAATTGCCCGTCCCTCTTTTTTTGTTATAATCAGCAAGCGGACAATCCTGCGATACATCGATATTTAAGTGCGTTAACAAATGCAACTGCGCAACCCCGACATATTGATCGCTAAAGGTCCACTTTGCTACATGTGTTAACAAATTTGAAAACCCTCCAGTGCCATATCCAATGCGTACAGGAATGCGGGCTCGATATAAAAATGGGATGGTATTCGGGAAATAGGGGTATAAATCGATCGCGAGGGGATAATGCTCCCTTTGCACTTCGTCAAGAGTGGCCCGATTCAGTTGTAAAGCTGCTTTACATGTGCTTGCATGTAGATAGGGGTGGTCGTAAAAATGGACTCTAGAGATCAGCGGGTGGCCGGCTAACACCTCTTTTCCTGGGCCACGACTGGCCAAAAAACCAATTTCACACTCAGGAAATTTCCGTTTCAGCACAGGGAGCACCGTCGTTGCGATCACCAAATCTCCAAAAGAGGCAATATTGCACAATAAAATCTTCTTTGGATTCTCTGGAATTGCAGCAGAGCCTATTTTCTTAGGACAGGCCTTATTGATCCAGCGAAGCACTAGATTTGGCAAAAAACGGCGTGTGAATAATCCCTTACTTAGAGGAGATTTTTCAGGCTTCATGTCCTCATCTCATAAGCCTCGACATCTTCGAGTTTCTTAGCTTGAATATCCCATAAAAAGGCGTACTGCCCTTTTTTAGCTAAAAGTTCAGTATGAGACCCCTCTTCAATCAAGCGCCCTTTTTCTAAAACAAATATCCGATCTGCATGCAATACTGTAGAAAGCCGGTGGGCCACCAAAATCACTGTTTTCTTGCCTCGAATTTTAATGAGAGCTTCTTGGATCAACCGCTCAGAGTGACTGTCCAAATTACTTGTCGCTTCATCAAAAATTAAGATTTTTGGATCTCTTACTAACGCGCGAGCCAATGCGATTCTTTGCCTTTCGCCACCAGACAGGCAATATCCACGCTCTCCTACCACGGTCTGATAGCCGTTGGGCAATCTGACGATGAAAGGGTGGGCTCCCGCAAGGGCCGCCGCGCGCTCAATTTCCGTTTGTGTAGCATCAAGCTTTCCGAAGCGAATATTATCTGCTATGGAGTCATTGAAAATAAATGTATCTTGGCTTACAACCCCAAACTGACCTCGCCACGCTTCCATGTTCAAATCCTGAATCTTTCCGCCATCCACCGTGATAGATCCACGACTTGGTTGGTATAATCCCAACAACAAATCTAATATTGAGGATTTTCCAGCTCCAGACGCGCCCACCAAGGCGATGGTCGTGCCAGAGAGGATCTCTAAATTCAAGCTTTGCACCGCAGGATAGAGGGTATTGGGGTAATGCAAGGTGATATCTTTCAGCACAATTGCCTTGGAAAAAGAGCCAATCTTGCGCTCTCCTTCAAAAGCAAATTCTTTGCCTCTTTTTTCTAAGATTTCTTCCAATCTACAAACCTGTCCCCAGTGGGTGGCAATTAACGATAAGCTATGCAAGAAAACTTGCACACGCATATTGACCCGGTGAATAATCATAATAACTGTCAACAACATGGGTAATACCTGTTTACCAGGCATTACCCACTGGCCTAAAAATAAAAACAGCCCTACTAGACAAATTCCGACGGTTTCATTGATAGGCTGAATGGATTGACTCCAAAAGTTTAGTTTTTTTGTCATGCGGGCGATTTTATTTAAGTTTTCAGAAATATGCTGAATCACCGTTGTTTGACGACAAAAAATGTGAATTGGGCGAATAGCGTGTAGGCTTTGCACAGTGTGTTTACTGAAATCTGCCATGAAAGAGGCAAGCGATGTAGACATGCGCGCAATTTTAGAAATGATAAATTTTTGAGATAGGGCAAATAGGCTAAATGTAGCGACAGCCAGCAATGCTAGAAGGGGAGAAATGAATAACATCATCGCAGCAGATGCCAGAATCGTAAAGCCGGAGATAATGGTCTGATTGATCGGATCCATAAATGCGGTCACTAGAGTAGACGGGATCCGGGCATACTCCAGTAAATCGCCGGTCTTATATCGGTTTACGAAGGGAAAGCTGAATCTTAAAATCTGCGTGTACACTTGAATTTGTGCGCTATTTTGTATCTGAATACCGAGCATTAACATGCTGATTCTGCCCACATAACTTAAAATGCTGCGCATGACTTGAGCGAAGACTCCCAAAATGATGAATAGCACAAACATTTGCTCAGATGGCAATTGAGGCACCCAAGAGATCGCCCAGTAAGGGATGCCATCGCCATCCAACGATCCATTGAGAGCCTTTAAGGCCAATAAAATCAGCCCAAATGACACCCCTTCAAAGAGTGCAGCGATTGCATTAGGGATTAACGTAATCAGGAAATAGAATAGATTCTTCCCTTTTTCACCCAGCGCCACCGATTTAAAAAAGGGGTACGTTCTTTTATGCATCGCCCTCTTTTAGCATTTCGAGATTTTGGTAATAGCGCATGAGGTCCCGTGCACGCGCTGCATCTTCAAATCGCAGCTCTTTTGCAGCTTGGCGCATTTGCCCTTCGGCCTCTTTGATTTTTGATTCCAAGTCAATCACCTCTTCTGCCACTACTTGGGATACCGCTACAGCGGGCTTTTCCACAAACCCAAACGTCTCATCCAACGATGCGATATCTCCTCGTTTGGCACTTTTCGGCACAATTCCATTGTCTTGGTTGTATTGCGTTTGAAAGGCGCGCCGCTTTTTTGTAATCTCCATTGTATTTTGGATAGATTTAGTCAGTTTGTCTGCATACAAAATGACTCGTCCACGCACATTGCGCGCGGCTCTTCCACACGTTTGTATAAGTGCTGTTTCCGATCGCAAAAAGCCCTCTTTATCTGCATCTAGAATGACTACAAGCGACACCTCTGGCAAGTCCAACCCTTCTCGCAATAGGTTAATGCCCACCAATACATCGAATTCACCTAAACGAAGAGCCTTGAGGATTTGCATTCTCTCTAAAGTATCGATATCGGAGTGCAAATACTTTGCCTTCACCCCTATTTCGTTCAAATACTTGGACAAGTCTTCGGACAACTTTTTCGTAAGCGTGGTGACCAACACACGCCCTTTTTTTTCTGTCTCTTGTCGGATTTGCTCTAGACAATCATCGACCTGTCCCGTTGCGGGTTTAAGTTCAATTTCAGGATCCAACAGACCAGTGGGTCGTAAAATTTGTTCTACGACATCCCCCTCAGCCTGTTCAATTTCCCAAGGGCCCGGCGTTGCTGAAACATAGATAACTTGCTGAAATTTTGCCTGGGTCTCTTCAAACTTCAAGGGCCTATTATCAAAGGCAGAAGGGAGTCTAAAGCCAAATTCCACAAGCGTTTGCTTACGGGAACGATCTCCATTATACATGGCGTGCAGCTGCGGCAGTGTCTGATGCGATTCGTCGATAAACAGCAAATATTCTTCAGGAAAATAATCCAAAAGACAAGGCGGTGGCGCACCTGCATCTCGCATGCTAAAGTGACGAGAATAGTTTTCTATGCCTTTACAAAAACCGATCTCTCGGATCATCTCTAGATCGTATTGGGTTCGCTCTTTAATGCGCTGAGCTTCAATGAGGCGATTTTCTTGTTGAAAATGAGATACGCGCTCGCCGAGTTCTTTGCGGATGGTTTCAATTGCCTGAAGGCGGATATTTTCTGGGGTTACATAGTGAGAGCCCGGAAAGATTGTAATCTTTTCAAGTTTTTGTCTGACTTTGCCCGTGAGCGGATCTATTTCACAAATCCGCTCGATCTCATCTCCAAAAAATTCGATCCTATACGCTAAATCATCTTCATAAGCGGGGACAATCTCTAACAAATCCCCCCGCGCTCGAAATGTGGCTCTGGCCAGATCGTAATCGCTGCGCTCATAGTGCAGCTCCACTAAATGAAGCAATACATCATCGCGCCTTACCTGCTGGCCCACGGATAAGTTCAAAAGCATCTGGCTGTAGTACTCGGGCGTACCGAGGCCATAAATGCAGGAGACGGACGAAACAATAATCACATCGGGCCGCTCTATCAAAGAGCGCGTGGCGCTCAAGCGCATTTTTTCGATGCGGTCGTTGATTGCAAGGTCTTTTTCGATATATGTATCGGTCCGTGCGATGTATGCTTCTGGCTGATAGTAGTCGTAATAGGAGACGAAATATTCGACGGCATTATTTGGAAAAAACCCTTTAAATTCCTGATACAGCTGTGCTGCCAAGGTTTTATTGTGGGCTAAAATCAACGCCGGCTTAGCCGTTTGTTGAATGATGTTCGCCATCGTAAATGTTTTGCCAGAAC
>JAKAFF010000030.1 GCA_021818045.1 bacterium | reverse complement strand
CTATCGTAAGTGACCCTATATTTTTAATATTGGGTCACTTACGATAGGCAGATTCCGCCAACTTTTGCGTTGCCCAAAACCAACTTTTGAACTCATTTGTGTATAGACCTCTGTGGATCTTCAACGGGCTCTGCGAAAGCCATAGCTAAAATAAATGAGCAGGCCCAGCGCAAACCAAGCCCCCATTTGGAGCCAAACTGTGAAGGGCATGAAAAACATCTGCGCGACGCAGCATACAAGACCTGTAGCTGGAATCCAAGGTGCAAAAGGGACTCGGAAGGGACGCTCGTGTTCTGGGTGTTTGCGGCGCAAAATCCACACAGCTGCGCAGACGACGGCAAAAATAAAGAGCGTTACAATAGAGACGAATTGCCCCAAAATTTCCACAGGGAATAGGGCTGTGAATAGGGCCGTGATGAGGCTGATGCCAATCGCAGCTATATAGGGCGTTCGAAAACGGGGATGTACTTTAGCTATAGTTTTAGGAAGAAGCCCATCTTCTCCAATGGCCAAAAGGACGCGGCTTTGGCCGAGGAGGAGTACCAAGATGACTGAAGCAAGTCCTGCGATAATAGCCGCTTTGACAACAGAGGAGGCCCAGAAAAATTTGGGTCCCAGGGCATTGAGGGCAACGGCCATGGGGTCGGGGACGCTTAAGGTGGTGTAGTAGGCAACTCCCGTGAGGACGAGCGCCACAGCAATGTAGGCGACGGTAGAGATGGCTAATGAGCCGAGGATGCCTCTGGGTAGATCGCGCTGCGGAGAGATTGCATCTTGCGCAAGCGTTGCCACTGTGTCAAAGCCGACGTATGCAAAAAATACAAGGCCGGCGCCTCGCAAAATGCCGCTAAATCCAAACTCGCCAAATACACCGGTATTGAGGGGAACAAAGGGGGTCCAGTTTTCCGGCTTGATGTAAAAGACTCCAAGCGCAATGAATAGGGCAAGTGTGCACAGCTTGATGACGACCATGGCGTTGGTAAAGCGGGCCGCTGCTTGGATGCCGACGGTGATCAGGACGCCGACCCCTAATACCAAAAGGAGCGCGGGGACATTCAAAAAATTGCCTGTTAGCTCCCACCCTGTCTCCATATTGTAGGCCAAAGGGGGGAGGCTGTAGCGATCCGCGATCACAATGCCAAAATCTTGCAAAAAACTTTTGACGTAACCAGCCCAGCCCGAGGCGACAGCTGAGGCGGAAAAGATGTATTGCGCTGAGACGGCCCAGCCGACAAGCCACGCCGGAAGTTCGCCGAGGGCGACAAATGTGTAGGCGTAAGATCCTCCTGCAGATGGAATCATGGAGGCAAGCTCTGCATAGCAAAGGCCGGCTACCGCACAGATGAGGGCGGCAATGATAAAGGAGAATGTAACTGCAGGGCCTGCGCACTCAGCGGCCGCTTTCCCGGTAATCACAAAGATCCCGGCGCCGATGATGGCTCCAATGCCAATGACGACGAGCTGGACCCAGCCGAGGTGCCGTTTGAGGGAATGGGAGGTGTTTGCTGTGTCTGCAACAGGGCCTTGCAGTGGCCTTTTATAAAAAATTTTGCTCATAAATCCTAGAAAGAGTCCCGGCCAGGCGGCCGGGTCATGTGTTAGGAGGTGTGAGAAATAAACTCGCAAACCAGGGGGATGTTGATGGGAAGTGGCAATGGAACCTGGTCGATTTGAGGAGAGGCGAGTAGTTTGCCTTCAAATTTGTCTCCCTCAATTGCGAGATAGCCTGGGATCTCCCGGTGAGTCGCCTCTACAGATGCGACGACGGGTTTCATTTGGCGCGAAGAGGATCTAATCGATACGACCATGCCCGGTTTTACGAGGAATGAGCGGCGATCCACTTTTTTGCCATTGACCTGCACGTGGCCGTGAGATACGAGTTGCTGCGCTCCAAAGATGGAGGCGGCAAACCGCAGACGGTAGACGATGTTGTCGAGGCGACACTCGAGCTGCTCGAGGAATAAATTCGCCGTGTTGCCTTTGCGCTCCAAGGCTTTTTTGTAAGCGTTGACCAGCTGTTTTTGGCTGATCATGCCATAGACGGCTTTGAGCTTTTGACGTTCATCGAGCTGTACGCCGTAGTCTGATTTCTTTTTCCGCTTCGCACCGTGCATTCCCGGAGGATGTTGTTTGTGGAGCATGGGATTGCGCGCCTTGCCAAAAATGTTGGCGGCGAATTTGCGGGCGATGCGGTTTTTGGGTCCTCTATAACGAGCCATTTAGGTTCTCCGAACAATATTCGATTGAAAGGATGCAAGTGTAGCTAAGGGCGAAATTTTTTGCAAATTCATTTGCCAGGAGATGGGGAGGTGGGATATAAATAGTGGCCTTATGGATTATCAAGTTCTTGCTTACTATTGTATCGTTGCAATCGAAGATCCTCAAGGGGAAGTGGCGCGGCATAAAGAATTTTTTAGTACGCGCGATTTCAAAGGGAGGATTTACATCTCTGAGCAGGGCATTAATGGCCAGGCAAGTGGCTCTAAAGAAGCTGCTGAGGAGTACATCGCTTGGATGCAAAGCGATCCGCGGTTTCAAAAAATGCCTTTTAAGATCCATGCGGCACCTGAGCATGCGTTCCCTAAAATGACTGTGAAATATCGCAAACAGCTCGTAGCGATCGATTGCGATGTCGATTTCTCCAAGCGCGCAGAGCATATTTCTCCTCAAGTGTGGCGCCAAATGTTGGAAGCGCGTGGGCAAGAGACGGTCGTGATTGATGTGCGCAACAATTACGAGTCGAAGGTGGGCCATTTTGAGGGCGCCGATCTGCCAGATTTAGAGACGTTTCGCAAGTTCCCAGAATATGCAAAACAATTAAAACAGGCGCGCGATCCTGCTAAAACGACCGTGATGATGTATTGCACGGGAGGGATCCGGTGCGAATTTTATTCAGCTCTCATGAAACAAGAGGGTTTCGATAAGGTCTACCAGCTCGATGGAGGGGTGATCAATTACGGTTTGCAGGAGGGGGGCGAGCATTGGAGAGGCAAGTTGTTTGTATTCGATGATAGACTCGCAGTTCCCTTAAACGAAGGGTCTGAGCCTATTTCTCATTGCGTCCATTGCGGCTGTCCAAATGATGTTTACTACAACTGCGCAAATATGGATTGCAATGAGCTGTTTTTGTCTTGCGAAACATGCTTAAAGCAACATTTAGGATGTTGCTGCAATGATTGTAAATCAGCTGAGCGGGTGCGTCCTTGTCAGGAAAATGCCAAGCCATTTCGGAAATGGTCCCATGAGGAAAAAATAGCGTTGAAGAATGGAACTCATCTACAGAGCTGAGTTTCAGGGGCGCTTTCTCCTTGTATCGATTGAAGAGCGCGGATCTAAGCGCATCCTTTATCTCGATGCTCTAAAATCCTTGGCTAAAGAGGTCGATAAAGAGGCCTTAAAATTTCTCGTCAAACTGCAGATGTGCACGGCTCGCGATCCTGAGACGGTGACTTTTCAACGCATCGAGGTGCCGCGCCGCTTTGCAGACGAGGCGCTCCGTTTGATGGAAAAGACGGGGCGTCTTATTCGCAAAGAGGTGGCTCAAGTGGCTGCAGTGTCAGAAGCTGAGCCCAAAGCACCGATCCTTTCCCTTACGGACTTCACTGGTAGTTTTGCGAATCTCAATCACGTCAAATGGGAAGGGGATCTTTTAGCAGCGGGATACGTGCGTAAAACAGTGGGACGGTCGGATTACTATTGCCCGACAGATAAGGTTAAAGAGGCTCTTGAATTGCTTTTGGCGGTGGGTTGGCAAGTGGAGGATGCGAAGGGCGGGGCTGTGCACTTATCAGATACCACAGTGCGCGAAGAGAAGGGGCGCATTGCCATCCGTGGGCCCATTCGGGGATTGCTCGATCCCAAGTTGCAAATGGAGGGTGTGTGGGAAGGAGATACTCTCTACGTGAAGAAAAGTCGCATTAGCGCTTTGCAGTGGCTGAGCAAAGAAGAGGTGCGGTGGGATGAGAAAATTTTGGAGCTTTCAAAGGCGGTGAATTTGCAAGATCCCCTCCCCGCGTCGCCTCCAGGGGAGCTATTTCGCGGAGAGCTTCTTCCCTATCAACAAAAGGGGGTCGATTGGCTCTGCTTTTTGTACAAGTGGGGCTTTTCTGGGCTCTTAGCTGATGAGATGGGTCTTGGTAAAACCGTCCAGGTGCTGGCATTTCTTTCCCGTCTTGGGACAAATTTGCCGGTGTTAATCGTCGCTCCCACCTCTTTGCTTTTCAACTGGCGCGCCGAAATGAAGCGTTTCCTCCCTCACCATGGCGCAATTGAGATCATCTCCTATACTACGCTCAGGCTGAACGAGTCTTATTATTCCCAAATGGCTTATGAAGCGATCATTCTCGATGAGTCGAATGCGATTAAAACAGCTGCAACACAAACAGCGCAAGCTGCTTGCAAATTGCAAGGGAAGTTCAAGGTGTGTTTGAGCGGAACTCCTATGGAAAACAGGCCTGATGAACTTTGGTCCCAATTTCACTTTCTCATGCCGGACTTGTTGGAGCGCAATGCTTTAGCTGAGACGGTGCGGCGGCAAGTGCGCCCCTTTTTGTTGCGTAGGAAAAAAGAGCAAGTAGAGATCGATTTGCCTGAGAAAGTGGAGCAAATCACTTGGGTTGAGATGCATCCAGAGCAACAAGCCCTGTATGAGGCGCATCAGAAGGGGTTTCGTTTGGAGGGGGCGGGATCGATGCAGATTCTGGAGGCTATTTTGCGCTTAAGACAAATTGCTTGCGATCCGCGCCTTGTGGGAAGCGATCTTGTGGGTGCGAAGATCGAGCAATTGAAGATCGATGTAAGCGAGGCGATGGAAGAGGGGCGTAAAATTTTGGTGTTTAGCCAGTTTACCTCCTTTTTGCAGCTCATTCGAGATGCTTTTCCAAAGGCCTTGTATCTCGATGGGACTTTGAGTGTTGAGGCAAGGGCTGAGCAGGTGCTACGCTTTCAGCAAGATCCAAACGCCTCTCTTTTCTTGTTGAGTATGAAGGCGGCTGGTGTAGGATTGAATTTGACCGCTGCAGATTACGTGCTTTTGCTCGATCCTTGGTGGAACGAGGCGGTGGAAAGGCAGGCCATTGACCGCGCGCATCGGATCGGCCAGAAAAAGACTGTCATCGTCAAACGCTATCTCACTCCTGGCAGCGTCGAAGAGAAGATGTTGCAGCTAAAGGCTGAAAAGCTAAAAGCGGCAGATGAACTCCTCGACTCTGCGATAGACGAGTGGACTTGCGTTCAGTGGCTTCAACTATTGTCCTAAGTCCCAGTCGTTTTCCGTTTTGATCTCTTTTTTATGATCGGTTTGAAGCATTTCTAAAGCAGCGGCTTTTAGGGTTTTGAGGCCTTCTGCAAATCCTAGAGCGCGAGTGAGTTGTTCGAGGTAATGTAGTTCTGCTACGAGTTGATCATTGACCGTTTCAAGTTTTGCAATTTTTCGCAACAGATCGCTGTGCTTCATAGACACCTCGGGTTAAGTTGTTCCTCACCCTATCTATGTGCAAAAAGCGTGCCACCGGAAATCGGGCTTGCAGAAAATAAAAAGAGATGAGAGTTTAGTATTTGTCCAACAACAGGAGTCCACCTCATGTATAAGAAGTTTCTTTCGGCAGCAGTGACTTTAGTTTTGGTATCTGCGTGCCAATGTCAATCTAAACAAATGAGAGAAGAGAAAAGAGAAGACAACCAAGAAATGCCATCTAATGGCAATAGTTGTACGCCTCAAGGATGCGGTTCTTCATCTAGCTGTGAGACAAAGCGCTCTGATGCAGCGCCTAAGGCTGCTTCTCAAGCAGCTGTAGCTCCAGTTCCAGTCGCTCCTGCAGCCTCTGCAAAACAGGCTACAGCGGCATCTGTTTCTGAATCAGCTCCCACGACGCAAGCTACAGCTCCGCAAAGCGCTGCAGTTTCTGAGACGCCTAAGTAATCTCTTGAGGCAAGCTTGTAAAGCTTGCCTCAAATTCCAACAAACGCTTTTTAATCTCTAAATCTAGCGCAAATCCTCCGATTTTGCCATTTGCTAAAATGACTCTATGGCAAGGGATGAGCAAAGGAAATGGGTTGTGGTGGCACGCATTTCCAACAGCACGGGCCGCTTTAGGGTGGCCTGCGAGGTTTGCAAGAGCGGTGTAACTCATTGTTTGTCCAAAGGGGATCCTTTGCAAGCTATGCAGGACGCGTGTTTGAAACGTATCTGTGGTGAACAGGTCGATACATACATGAGGCGGATTGCCTTGGAGATATTGCTCAATCCAATGAGTGATTTGTGGGGTGGATCCCGTACAGCGAAAAGTGTCGCTCAGTTGTAGGCGGGAGCGAATCAATACTCCCGCAACACTTTCGACGAGCAGATGGACGCGGGGTCCTTTATCTAACCGCACGTTCGAAGAGTCGATTCTGCATTTGTTCTCGGTGCTCTAGCCGTTGGAAGCGCTCTGCATTGACAGATTGACCTTTAAAGAACCACTCCACATCGGTCGATTCTTCGCCGTGCAATTTAGTAGCGCCATGTTTTTGATCGTTGCGCCATTCAATTTCTGCAGTGAGATTGCCGAGATCATCAAAGTGGTATTCAAGGCCGTGTCTTTGTCCGTTGATGTAGGGAATGACGGCCACCTTGGAGCCGTTGCGATAGATCACTTTGTCTCCATCGAGAACGCCGTGATTCCAATTGAGCTCCATCAGGGGAGCGCCTGAAGATGTGAACTTGAGTTGCTGGCCGTGGAGTTGGTAGTCGTGGTAATGAGATACGGTATGCACTTGGCCATTTGGATGATAGGTGGTTTTAGAGATCGTAGATCCGCCCGAAATCTCTTCTCGAGAAATTAAAAGGCCCGTGCGATCTCGTTTAATCCTTTCGCCATAGCCGCCTTCTACTTGCGCTTCCAACTCGTGATCAATCGTGTAGTATTTGCCATCCATCAACACCGCATCGTCATATTCTTCTACGCTTAAAGGAGAGCCTTTTTCATCCCACAGAGTGATGATTTTGCGGTTGTCGAATTCATAAGCCTCTTCTTGCATGGGAATGCCGAGAGGATCGTTGATGCTCTCTTTCAATAGAGTGCCTGCATCATAAACGAGCAATTTTTCCACAACGGAGCTGTGGGGAAAGGTATAAGTTGTTGGACCGTGGAGTTTGCCCCCCTGATAAGAGCGGGTGAACCGGACGCCATTTTTGAGCATGGCTACCACTTGACCATCTTGATCGCGTGCTTCCCACTCCTCTTCTGTTGTTTCAAAGCCGTACTTATGGACAAACGTTTGAGAGATGATCTGATCAGGAGCACTGCTATTTTGGCACGATGTGATGACAGCCGCACTGACCAATAATATTGGAAACCGACGCATAGGTACCCTCGCTAAATGAACCCATGTTAGGGAACAGTGGTTCTCTTTGCAAGAGTTTTTTCCGTTGCGCTGACAAGCGTTGCGTGCTCTGCCTCTACTTCGGCAAAAGAGACTGTTTTGAGTTTGTCGCGGTAGGTAAATCGAAGCGTCGCGTGTTTTTTCTCGTTACCCTCTGGCATGTAAAGATCTATGAGTTCTACTTTTTCTAGCAAGATCGATTGCAAAGATTCTATAGATGTAAGAAGAGGGCCTATTTCTACTTTGGGATCTAAAGGAATGGTCCAATCTCTTTCTGATGAAGGAAAGAGGGGAAGAGGGGAGAAATGTCCATGTGTTTTGCTCGCATGCATCAGATGAGGAAGGTGAAACTCGGCGTAGTAGACGCGCTCTTCAATGTGAAAGAGATTTAAGATGTGGGGGTGCACCTCTCCAAGCGAACCGACGCATAGGTCTTGGATGCAAATGTCGGATTGTCTACCGGGATGTAAGCTCAAATGTTGAGAGGGTTGAAACGGGGCGCTCGTGAGATTTTCTACGAGTCCTTTCAGGTCAAAATAATCAAACTCTGTCTCTTTATGGCTCCAATGAGGCAAGCTGGCGTGTCCGGTTAGGAGGATGGCTCCCATTGGAATTTCGGTGGGGTGATCTTGCTGTAAAAAGTGGATGCGGCCAATCTCGAAGAGGGCAAGCGATGTGTTTTTTTGATCGATATTGCGCGCAGCGACTTGCAAAAGGCCGGGTAATAGCGACGTTCGCAATACGGAGTATTCTTCAGATTTAGAGTAGGTCGTTTTGAGAAAACCCATGGATGAGGGGGTGATCATTTTGGCAACGTCAGCAAGTTGTGGGCTGATGAGATCGCACGTGATGCACTCCATTAAGCCGAGAGCTGCAAGTTTTTGACGCGTTGCATTTTCAAATACGAACATCGGATCGTTCGGGATGCGCGATGCGGTGATCTGCGGCAATGGCTTTTCGATGTGGTTATAGCCATAGATGCGCGCCACCTCTTCTACTAGATCGATCTCTTCATGGATGTCAGTGCGAAAGAGCGGGACTATGACGCTTTGATCTTGCATGGTAAACTGCAGCCGCGCAAAGATCTCGCCTATTTCTGTAACGGAGAGTTTTGTGCCGAGGAGACGATTGACCCTTTCTGGGCGCAAAGAGATCTTTTTGGGGACAAATTCCCCCTTTTTGACGTCGACGCCGCCCACACTTTTCCCGCCGATGAGGTGGATGGCCGCGGCAAGGGCGCGCGGGATACCTGTAACGTCGATCCCCTTTTCAAAGCGTTGCGAGCTTTCAGAGCGCAAGTTCATTTTTTTTGCTGCCTTGCGAACCAGAATGGGATCAAAACTTGCAGCCTCCAAAAGAACGCGCTTTGTCTGCTGTGATACTGCGCTGTTTGCCCCTCCCATGATCCCTGCGATGGCGATCGGGCGTTTTCCATCCATGATCATCAAGGTGCCTGCAGGAACTTCCCTTTCTACGCCGTCGAGGCATAAAAATTGCAAAGCAGTATGTGCAGGCTCTACTGAGAGAATGCCCGTTTCGAGTCGATCGTAATCAAATGCGTGCATGGGCTGACCATACTTCATTAAGATGTAGTTGGTCGCATCTACGACGTGATTGAGCGCCTTTTGACCGCATGCTTCGAGCTGTCTTTGCAACCAAAAAGGGGATGATTCTACATGCACATCTTCGAGAAGGTGGCACATGTATCTTGGACAAAGCTGCGAATTGTGCACCTGGACTTTTAGCGGCAGTAATGTGGTGTTCAATGGCTTTTCTGTCGGATAGTGCAAGGGCAATTGCAAAGCGGCCGACAGTTCGCGGGCGATCCCTAAAGCGCTCATGCAATGGCCGAGATTGGGTGTCAAGGAGACTTCAAAGACAGGATCCCAAAGGAGCTTTGCGAGATCATCTCCCGTTTGCATCTCGTGCGGCAGATCCAAGATTGTAGCAGCTTCCTTTCCAAGACGCAGCTCTGCAGCGGTGCAGAGCATTCCAGAAGATTCGACGCCTCGAATCGTCGTTTTTTCAATGCGTCGCTCTGTTCCATCATCATCTGTCAAGATTGCGCCTATTTGCGCAAAAGCTGTCTTCATTCCGACTCTGCAACTCGCATCGCCGCACACAAGCGTATAGCTGTTTTGGCCACAGCTTACGCGCACAACGCGCAATTTTTCCGCATTTGGATGGGGCTCGACGCTCAATAACTCGCCTACCACCACCCCAGAAAAGGGGACCTTTTCATTGTGGATGTGATCGACCTCCACTCCGAGCAAAGTCAACACCTCCCCAATTTGCGTAGGGGATATTTTTGTGGGAAGCCAGGACTGAATGAGTGAAAGGGGCAATTGCATAAGCTGCCAGTTTATCTCGATTCCAAATTTTGTTCACCTTGAAAAAAAATCCTATCCCCCATACCCTATCCGGATATGGACAAAAATTTTAGAATATTGACGATTGCCCTGATTTTTAGTGGCGCCCTCAATATTGCATTTGTTGCAGCATTTATTTTTTCTAGTGTCCAACAAGGGCGTGTTTCTCTCCCTGCGAAGGTGGTTCATAGCGCCGCCAAATTGGAAACGACCAATCATCAGTGGCTGACGACCATGTCGCAGCTCTCTTTTCGAGAACTCGTCAGTTTTTTGACCAATCGAGAACTCGTTGAAGAGGGGTACTCCAAGCGCGACTTAAGCATCGCCGCACTTGTGGCGTTTCACCATTTCAATATCGATAAAGCGCTCTCTGGGACCCCCGCAGAGGTGCGTACGATGGACCTTGGCGATGGGCGGAATGTGGAGATATTCCCCGGACTTGGCGAAGACCAATATGAAGCGATCGTGCGCTATGCATATGAAGAGAAATGGCCCTTGACAGCTCTTGGCATTTTTCAGCTTTTGCAAAAGTCGCATGATGTAAGAGATGAGAGCTTGGTACAAGCCTTTTTAACGACCCCCGAATTTTTCGCATTGCAACTTTTTTTTCAAAAATCGGGCTTTCCTCAAGACATTCCAGTCCTG
>JAKAFF010000029.1 GCA_021818045.1 bacterium | reverse complement strand
TCTGATCTCCCAAAAAGGGGATCTTTTCTCTCGTATCCTCTTCAATTCTTTGTCTTAAACCACCAAGGATAATGGTCTCCCCATCTGCGACGCGCACTTCGTTTTCAATATGCCGCCTCGTCACAGGGGGGCGATCTTCGAGGGAGGTCATCTTCGTGGTATCGAACTCCAAATCTGTCTTGAGCGACACAAATCCAGGACCTTCATCATCCGCATCAGACAGATGTACAGTCGGAGTGAGGTTAATCGTAATCCCATACTGCGCGCGCGTAAATGATTTTTCTACCACGATCCCCGTTGGCGTATTCAAAGGGAAGGCGCCATTATTAATCGAAATTTCTTCGACAATAGAAATTTGCGCAGGTGTTTGATTAATCGCCAAAACAGAAGGATTGGCCTTGATGCGAACATCTTCTTGCGTCATCAGAAAATTGAACTTGATGTCTGCTGCTGGAAAATGACCACTGGGGCGGCTAAAAATGAAGCGGAGCAACCCATTTTTAAAACTCCCTTTCTCTCCATTTTCCAACCTCTCATGTGCGTTATAACTCACGGCCGTCTCTTTTTTGCCACTTGAGTTCGTCCCTAATTGGAGCAAATCAAAGCCCAACTCGCGATTGTCGTGCAATTTTTTCTCCACCAACAAAACATCGAGTTGCACCATCCGTTTCGGCACATCGAGTTTTTTGAGCAAAGACTTAATTTTGGGCAACTCTTCCCGGCGAACAACCATCAAAATCGACGTCGTTTTACTATCGACAATAAAATTGCCAAAGGCCACCTTCTGCTCTTTGTCCAAAGTCCCCGGCTGCACAAAAGGCGCTGTTGCAGGAAGAACTGGATTAAAGGGCTGTCCAGGATAAAGGTAAGGGAATGGACCTGGATTTTCTGCAGTAGGAGTAGGTGGTGGCGACACTTGGGGCATCGGGGGCGGTCCAGGAAGAGGTGCAACACAAGACTCCGCCTTTTTCTCAAACGCCGAACCGATCAAAGAGTCATACACCTGCTCCAACACCTCCGCAATATCTTCTGGATCGGAGTGTTTGCAAGTGTACCAATAGATCACCCTTTCCCCTGGATCTTCAAGTTGGGCTTCGAGATCCGCTAAAATCTTCAGCCCTCTATCTACCGTCTCATTTTCTCCGATCAAGACAAGCCCTTGAGGCAAAATAAATGTGGAGAGCTCATCGACCGATGAAGGGTAGTAAGTGGGCCGATTTTTCACACCTACATCGCTAAATACCGTTTTCAAAATCCGCTCTGCCTCCTGGGGCACGATCTTGATTAAATTCACAAGGCGGACCACCTTTCCTTGGCCCTGCTCCCACACCCCATGATACAACCCGAGCAGTTTTTCAATCGTGTCTCTAGAAGAGACGATCGCAATTTTGGAGCCAATCGCTTGAATCAAGGTCTGCTTAGGATCAGAAAACCGCTCAAAAAAGGATTGCACAGACCTAAGGTGCTCTGGAGGCGCAGACAACACATAAAACAAACGACTATGACTTGCAAACAGCTGCAAATCGGATTCTTTTGACACAACCCCTTCGATCGCAGAGGGGTCGAGTTTAAGAATGTAAAGCTGCTTTACAAGGGGATTTAGTTTTTTCACTCCCACGCCATTTTGCGAAAGGATCATCTCGATCATCTCGCTCCAGGACTCGTGGGGGAGGGGGATACCGGAAAACAGGCTGATTTTCATACCGCTCAATTCTTGAGGGATGACATATAAGTAATCGCTTGCGCCATACTCCATAATGAGTTGAGAAAGAGTGGTTTCTCCCACATCCCACATGGCATACGGCTCATCATTTCGGGCTGCCTCATCAACAGCATTTTTGCGCCATTGATCTTCTAAGTTTCGGATTTTTTCTCTAGTCGAGCGAATCTGATTTAGCAAGCCCTTATACGCCAACTTATCTGTATCGGAGCGAGACAGCAGCCGCACCCGATCGAATTGTTCATGCAACTCTACCCGAAGCTGACTTAAGGAATCATTGAAACTTTGGGCGCCGGCCGCATCGGGACTTGTCGCTTCTTGGGCAACTAAAGAGAGAACGAACAAGCACAGCAACCACCTCATGGCGTCCCTCCGCCTCGATTCATCCGTTTTGCGGGCCGAATTGTCAACTCTATGGGAGCCACTTGCGTGCGGCCTATGTTAAAAATGCGCCCTTGCACCACTTTTTGCCCCTGTTTAGAGGAGATCTGCTCAAAAACGAACAACTCGCCCACAAGTTGACCGCTTAAATAGGCATGCCTATCTTGCGCCTTGCGCAAAACCTTCCACCGTCCCGCCTGTTTCAGCACCCAGTCACCCACCTTTAGAACCATGCACTGTTTTTCCACCATGCAACTGATCTGTTTTTCAGAGCGCACGCGGACAGCGCTCAGCAAATCCTCTCCTCGCATCTTAAAGGGAGGCAAATTGGCGCCGCTGACCACAAATCGCGCATAACCTGAAGAGTCCCACCCCTCGAGTATCAAATTTTTACCAACGATTTCACAAAGTCGGGCAACTGGCACATCGCTTAACGCAATCTGATCCACTTTTTGCCACTTAGCATCTTTCCAAAGCAGCCACCCTCCTACTGGGACCTCTAATATCTCATTATTGACCTCGATCCTCTCTGCAGACGAGGGGATCTCTTGTTGTTCTCGAAACAAGTCTCGTCCCCACCAACGAGCATCCGCTAATATGCGAAATGCAGACCCTTCGACAAACTCTTGGGCCTGGCGCACATGGATCTCTGCGAACGCA
The DNA here is from genome assembly GCA_021818045.1 of bacterium. Taxonomy (GTDB): domain Bacteria; phylum Chlamydiota; class Chlamydiia; order Chlamydiales; family SM23-39; genus REEB52. The sequence continues at coordinate 7,806 of JAKAFF010000029.1, read as the reverse complement.
GCCGAAAAAGATCCTGCATCGATCACCCCGTCTGGGGCAGCGACAAACCCCTGCCCCGACACCCGTCCTCCGCTATCCAAAGAGACATCCACCCACAATGGAGATTTTGCTTGGGCAAACACCATCTTTCCCTGAACAACATCTAAATCGAGCCGACCTGGCAGATAAATCCGCTGCATCTCTTGGCTCCCCTTAAGATGCACTAACACCGCATCTCCCTCCTGACTCATGCCAGGTCTTGCGGGTTCGCGGAAAAAGCTCAACTCTTTACGCAAATCTGGAATCGGGAAAACCGGACCTTGATCGCTCAATCCCAAGCGGATCTGATAATTTTGCACGACCGCTGCCGCATCGACAGCGCTCATGCAAGGCAGCTGCACATGTCCAAAACCCACCACGAAGAGCATCGCCAAACAAAAGGCTCCTCCCAAGAGCGCAGCCCCAATCCAAAGCAACTTTTCGGGATAAAACAGCAGGATGCTCGAGCGAATCATTGGCACTTCCGCGATTTCGAACATCTGAGTATGGGTCGAAAGTCCTTAAAAATCAATCCTTGCCTTCTTGTTTACGAACATTGGGGGATTGCAAATAAATTAAATTAAGTATTAAATACAGCTAAGAGGGTGTCTATAAGCTCCGTTGGGAGTGGGGGAAAATATTCATGGCAAAGAAAGTAATGGAGAAGTTTAAAGAGGGGATTTCCATTCAAGAGATGGAAAACTTTGCTCGCAAGTATACAACAGAAGTGTTTACTGTCCTAGCGCTTGTCATCGGCGCGATCTCCAGTATGTACGACTTTTTCACTGGACCGAAACTGACAATCTCTTTTCTAGCGATTGGGGTGATTATTGGGATTTTCTTATCCATTCCTACGGAAAAAGGGCTAAGACAGTTCTATCATTTTGCCTACAAGCAAGAAAAAATGACCCAAATGGTTCTAGGTTTTGTCCATATTGTAGTTGCCCTATTCATTCCGTTTATTTTGTTTGGGGGAGTGGGACTGCTTGCGGGGACATCTTATCATTACTACATCCGCCAGGCGCAAATCGCATCAGCAAATAGACCCTCGCAAAACGAACCCGACTCCGACAGCGACGAACACGACTAAGGAGAGAGTTGTAAAACTCAAGCTGCGTCCATTTTGCAACTACCTCTAAGATTTTTTTCTCTCAGCGATATATTGAGAAAAGCCTACGCTACCTGCCGTCAAAGCAGCTAAAGGCGAACCTTCCGCAGTCTTTAAAAACGCCTCGAGCTCTTCCCAAGCCACTTTTTCTCCTGGGCGATTGTGCAGCGCCTGCTGCAGGCAAGCGATTCTGAGCAAGTTATGCGCTTGCAACAAAGCGGTTGCCGGCTTATCGCCCAAACGCACTTTCAGCGCGACTGCTTCTTGCAAAGCCCGCTGATACTCGCCTTGCTCAATCAGCAATGTAGTTCTAGCGTACTGGCTATGAAAGGGAACCTCATCCTCCACCCTTCGGATCGAGCGCATGGCCATTGCGAGAGCATCTGAAGCTCGTGCTGTATTTAACAACTGCTGCGCAATCGCAGCCTCGTATTTAGCTCCAATCGATGGAGTATTGCGAACAGCCTCCTTCAAGTGGGCGTAGAGTCCGTCATCTTGGGGGGCTGATTCCCATTGCAAGAAGGCTCTTTGAGCTTGCGCATAGGACTGCGCATCTGGGCCCGCCTGAAAATAGGCAATCAAGATAGCAACCCCTGCAGTCACTGAAGTAAATCCAATGACCAACTCTTTTTTGCGCTCTTGCACAAATTGCAATACTGTAGAGGACAATTCCATAAAATCTCGCAATATAAAAGCAAAGATCCATTCTACCCGGTCTCCTGTTTCCCCACAATCATTGAAAGCTTTGGGCGGCATTGAGGTGGAACGGGTACATACCAAAATAACCTGCAGCATCGATTTTTGACAGCGTCAGTTAATAATCATGTATTGGGTTGATAGGGCGTAATTTTCCCTTGATCCAGAACATAAATTCTGTCAGCCCCTTTTACGTTCTCAAGTCGCGTAGTAGCCACAATTCTTGTCTCTTTTCGCTTTCTGATATTTTCATTAATGATCAAGCGCGTCTTGCTATCTAGCGATGCAGTCGGCTCATCAAAAACAAGAATAGGAGGATTTCCTAAAACAGCTCTTGCCAGCAACAGGCGATCTTTTTGACTGCCCGACAAAGTATTGGTAGGGGTGGCAATTTTCAGAGGCAACGATGCGATCTCTTCTGCAATAACCGCAAATTCAAACGCTTCTCGCATTGCATCTAAGGAGCTGTTTGCAATCCAAATAGCTTCGCTTATCGATTCAAAGGTCATTCCAGCACCTTGAAAAACCGCCCCGATTTGATTGCGCAACCAACGAAGGTTTAAATCTTGAATGTCGCGTTCATCAAAAAATAGTGTTCCAGACTGGGCCCTTTCAATCCCGAGTAAAAGACGCAAAAGGGTCGATTTCCCACTTCCGCTCTTTCCCACAATCCCTATGTATTCACCGGGCTGAATACGCAAAGAAATCCCATCTAAAACGTTTACAGTTTGCGGAGAATATGCAAACACAACATTTTTAAAAACAATGCATCCTTTTAATTTAGATACACTTTGTTTATAACAACTCTTCTCAATGGGTTCATCGAAGATCGATTTTACTTTTTTCCACAAGGGCTTAATATCCACAAGGAGCACTAGCGCGTCATTCATAGGAAAAAAACTAGCACAAAAACTTCCCATGGCAATGCTAAATGCCAAAAAGTTGGGCAAAGAGATGGTCTTGATTGGGAACCACTCTAAAACGAATAAGTAGATCAAAAAATAGCAAAAAATTGGCAAAAAGTGGTTGCATGTAGCTGCGATATTTTGTAAAGATTTTGCTTTCAAGCGAAAAGTTTGCATCTTTGCGAACAAAGAAGCCCAATGGGCAAATGCGTGGTGCTCTGCACGAGCCGTGCGCAATTTCGCAATCCCTCGGATATAATGCAATAAAGTCCCTTGCACCCCCCCTTCTAACGCTAAAAAATGCCCGACTACTTGAGCTTTTAAATGACTACAAATCAGATTGATCCCCGCACACAGCACAGATACGAGCAAAATGACCAAAGACAATTTTGGGACAAAGTAGAGCATTGCTAAAAAGTAAAAAAAGGCAAAAAATCCTGTAAATCCCAATTTGAGCGTTTGTGCATTGGCTGTCTCGCTTATTTTATCGAGAGACAACATGCAAGTACTCAATTCTCCGACGGAGGTGTTGTGAAAAAATTGCACGGGCAATCTGAGCAATCGATCCCAAAGAGCTCCTTGCAAAAAATGGGAAAGCTGCTTTTTGATGCCAAGGGCCAGCAACCCTGAAAGAAAGTTATATAGCGCAAATCCGATTGCGGAAAAGACAAGCCATAGGCTGATGTAGATCACAACAGTGGGAAAGTTTTCTGGAATCGCGTATTGAAATAGCACTTTTGTTGCAATGGGCGGCACTAAAGCGTAGAGAATCCCTATAAGCACAGTAGGAATCGCCATTTTCCAATTTTTCAGATGATACGTCGAGATCGTTTTCAAAATTTGATGCCCGACTTTTTCATGCGTATCAAAGGGGATATAAAATGTAATAGCCTCTTCTGAAAGATCGGCATCTACAGTCTCATCGATGTTTAAAACGGTTTGCTTATTTATCAGAGTGTAATGTTTTCGATTGAGCAACGCAACGGGTTGGTTTTCTTTCCAAAAGCCGAGAAGCGGTCCGAAATCTTGCCGCCACCAGTTCTCCTCTAAACGCACTTTTCTCATGCGAATTTGTGAAGCGCTGCAGATCAGATCTAGTTTTGCATCGACACTTTGAAGCTCAGAAACCTCTGGCACAATGGTCAGATTAACCCCCATTTCGCGGCCAATAATCAAGCACGCTTGAGCCAGAGGGTCTTTGGTTGGACCGATGATTTCAGCAAGGGATAGAGTTAAAACTGCACCAATTTCTTCTAAAGCGCCTTCAAGAATTTCATTATCAGAAAGCTCTTTATCCATCTTTTCCCTCGTCTTTGCAAAACTCCTGATACCACCCCTCTACATTTTTCAGTTGCTCGTGGGTTCCCGTTTGAATCACAGCACCTTTGCCATCTAAAACATAAATTTGATCGCAAAGACGCAAAAGATGGGTTCGGTCAACGACCATAATGACTGTAGCGCCCGTTTCTTCAACTCTTTTTGCAACCATTTTTTTGGTCTGCTCATCGAGAAAGCTCAGTGCTTTGTCGAAAATCAGAAGAGTTGGGTTATGAAACAAGGATTGGGCTAATTGCAACTGTTGTCTTTCGCCAGCGCTAAAATTACTCCCTTGCTCTGCAACAAATGCATCATACCCTCCATCGCGCAAAGCAATTTTTTCGTGAATTTGAGCTGTTTGAGCAGCAGCCATCATGGCATGATCCGATGCATCGTGCTGCCAAAGGGAGATATTTTCACGAATAGTGCCTGCAAACAAAAAGGGATCTTGATCGATATGGCCGATAGAGCTGCGAAAAAGGTCCGGAGGAATCTTTTCAATGGGGATCCCGTCGTAAAGGATGCTCCCTGTTTCCGGATGATACAGCCCCGCAGCAAGTCTTGCAACGGTGGATTTGCCGCTTCCATTTGGCCCTACAAAAGCGATTTTTTGACCCGGTTCTACTTTAAAACTCAAATCTTTAACGATGGGCTCTGTTTGAGGAGAAAAGCGATAAGTGACATTTTGAAATTCCACTTTCCCACTTAATTTTTGCCGATCCATTTTGTCTGAAGATCCACTAAAGATTTTGTCCTCCGCCTGATTTGAGATATCATTCAAACATTGGATATTTTTTTTCAGGCTAAGAATTTGCGGACTGTACTCGATAAATCGATTGATTGGGATCAGGAAGCTCACCTGTAATAATCCTAAAGCCATCAGTTTGCCGGCCGTTAGATCCCCTTGGATGATGCGGATCGAACCGATTCCCAACAAAGCCGCCCAAGCGAGCATTTGAAAAAAAGCTGGCAGAACAAAAAGGAGCAAATTTTTCTGCTCTAGTTTTTGAAATCCGTTGAGATTTTTAGAAAAGATCGTTGCCCACAAACTGAAAAATCCCGATTCGCCTCCTCTTGTTTTCAGAAAATCCATATTTGAAAGTCCGGCCACAGAAATGCCGTAATACATCGCCCGCTGAATTTGGTAACGAGACTCCTCATCACTTTTAAACCGATAGATAAAGTACATCGTGCTCAAATTGATTGCCCCAACTGCAATACCAATCCAGGCGATCGTGCTATCGTAAGCAAACATGGCGAAGGCAAAAAACAGAAAAAAAAGGATATGGATTAAAAGGAAAATCACAGATCCCGTAAGGACCTCTGCCACCGACTGATTTAAGCCCATGAAAAACAAAATTTGCCCTGCTCTGCGGCTTTGAAAATAATGGATTGGCAACCTCAACAACTTCCATAAAAATCCACTTGAAAGGCTGAGGGACAATTTCACATTTAAACGACTTAAAAAATACAACTGCATCCACACTAAAATGCCAGAAAAAAAAGCAGTCATCGACACAAGAGATAAAAACTGCCAAATCCATGGGAGATGGAATGCAGAGAAATAAACATCGATAAACACTAAAAGAAAAGCAGGAAGGGCAAATCCTGGGATCATCAAAGAAGCGCTAGTCAGCAACAAAAAAGTCACGGCCTGAGGAGCATTTTTTAAATACTGCGCAGCAATTTGAAAAAGCGACAAGGGCTTTGTCCCTTGTTTTTTCAGCTCTTTTGTTTTTTTAAACTCGATCGCAACACCAGAAAATCCCTTTGCAAATTCTTCAAAAGAAAAAGACCTTTTCCCAAGTGCAGGATCGTTCACATAAACGCGCGTTTTGCTCCACCCCTCATAAACGATAAAATGAAACTGATTCCAAACTAAAATCGCGGGGGCTTCGATCTTTTGTAAATCCTGTGCCGAAAGCCGCAAGCCTTGAGCAAAAAGTCCATATTTTTGAGCGGCTTTGATCAAATTGAATGCATTGCTTCCATCTCGAGAAACGTTGCACTCTACGCGCAATGTTTCTAAAGGAACATAAATTTCGAAATGGCTTAAAACCATGGACAAAGAAGCCACCCCACACTCAGCGGTTTCCATCTGAAAAACAGTTTCGAGATCGATCCTTTTAGAGACCATAATCATTCTTTTAAAAACGAGGGGATTACATAGGATATAGGCGTCACTTTATTGACAGTGACAACCATTGTGCCTGTGTTCCCTGAATGCAATGCATTCTCTGAAATGCGCCCATAAGTGCCCACAAACTTCAAAGGATCTTGTGGATCTTTCAATGGTTCGGCGATGACTAAAGCCAAAGGCATTCCTTCTGTTTCTTGCAACAAGTAGCTCTTTAGTGTATTGGAGGGAATCTGCGCAACATGGGGTTCAAGCATATCCACTGGAAAGGGAAGTACCGTTTTAACAGTAGCTTTTACCATTTCAGAAATTTCTACAGCATCTATAGAGCACTCTACCTCCATCCCTTCGTGAATCGATTGTCCTGCTAAAAAAGGGACGAAGCCATAAATTTGCATCTGCTCAGATTGCGGAGAAAAAAAAAGGCACCTTCCTGCAACAGAAATAGGAATTTGTCCCAAAAACGCCCATAAAAGAATGGGAATAAACAGAAAAAATGAGCAGCCCAAAAAAATCCATCCTTTAAACCCAACGACGGTCACCGCTTCATCGACGCTCTGAAAGGAAGGATGCAACGACTGTTTAGGGCACATACCACCAACGTATCAATTTAAAATTTTTGAATCAACAGACTGCCTGCAAAATTACAAGACACCGACCATTAAAAAAAATTTTAATGCTCGATCGACTGAAGAGGAATGCTCCTGTATTTACGTTTAAGGCATCCCAATATATCATGACCGATTGCGTACTCATATGACCTATGGAATCATCGTCGGAACGGACGCTTCTCAAGAGTGGCTTTTACCCTGGTGGTGGGAGCGTTATCGTCGTCACAACCCAGATCCGGTTGCATTTTTTGATTTTGGCATGTCCGCCAGGGGAAAAGAGTGGTGTAAAAAGCGGGGACAGCTGATCAAGCAAAGTCCCTTTTTTGCACAGGACCGCTCGGAAGTCAATCCGCATCTTGTGCAAACATGGGAGCAAAAATATGGCACCCAGTTTTGGGAATGTCGCAATACCTGGTTTCAAAAAGGGGCCGCCTGTCTACGATCGCCATTCCAACACACTATCTGGATCGATCTAGATTGTGAAATTGCAGCTCCCCTCGCCCCACTTTATGAAAAAGCGCACCCGCTGTCTGGCATCGCCCTTTGCTTAGATATGGTAACCCCCTCCGTCTACAATTCTGGAGTCATCGTCTTTCAACCAAGCTCTGCCGTCATTCGAGAGTGGGCCGTTTTATCCGCAGAGCAATCGGGACGATTTCGAGGGGATCAAGATCTTTTAACGCATATTATTATAGAAAACCATTACGCCATTGAGACCCTTCCTGCAATTTACAATTGGAATGTGGGATTTGGGCTGAATCCAGACGTCGCCATCTACCACTGGTTAGGGGAATCAGCTAAAGCGGCTTTGAAAAACCAACTGATTTTAGATGACTTTCACTCCTAATACCAATCGTAACAAATAACTTCACATTTAAGCTGCGTGAAAGCTGCCGACAAATCGCACGTCGCAAGTGGCATAGTGACCTGATCCCCAAAAACTAGTCCACCCCAGATTAGAGGTTCGTGATAAACTAACTAACCCAAAAGGACACGAACTATGAAAAAGAGATT
>JAKAFF010000028.1 GCA_021818045.1 bacterium | reverse complement strand
GCGAAAGCTGGCGGAATTTATCTATCGTAAGTGACCCAATATTAAAAATATAGGGTCACTTACGATAGGTAAATTGCGCCGCTTTGGCGCAGCCGAAAATCCAACTTTTGAACTCATTTGTGTATATCCACTGCCCTCTGGAGTGCGTTTCGGTATTTTACCATATCTGCACTGGTTTCTCCTCTGCTATGAACCAAAAACAGGCGATTAAAGTGCCCCATTGTTTGCGGCGTAAATTCCCTGCCCGCATAATGTTCACTCAGCGCATTAATTGCAGCGCGATTGATTCTAGGAGTTCCTTGAAGAGCTGCCAACATAGCTCTTGTAATTGCTTCTTGATTGGGAAACATGAGGACGCTTGCAACGGCTGCTGCATGCTGTGGTGCGGGCGGATTCGGACGACGCTGTATTTTTGCCATTTTCTATCTCCTTCATTATAAATAATTTCAAAAGGCGAAAAATTTAGCACACATCGTTCATTTTCTTCCAGATAATTGCTGAATATAGGCTCTTGGGTAGAAAAACCTGGCATGTTATGATCGCCCCTGTATCGAACAACCTTGAGGAAAGCAAGTGGCGATTTTTTCGCGCTTTAAAGCAGAATTGGATGGGAAATTTGGAACCGTGAAGGGGGTCTATATCCCGGACGTGCTCCAAATGATCGGGGTCATCCTTTTTATGCGTTTGGGCTGGATCTTGGGCCATGTGGGAATGTTCACCATGGGCTTCGTGATCACCCTCTCTTCTTCTCTAATCCTCCTCACTTCCCTCTCTATGACCGCTATCGTCTCGAACATGAAAATGAAAGGAGGAGGTTCTTACTACCTCATTTCCAGGTCTTTAGGAATCGAATTCGGGAGTGCAATCGGCGTTTTACAGTGCATCTCGCAGCTTTGCTCAATCACTTTATGCGTGACTGGATTTTCCCTATCGATCAGTGAACTTTTTCCTGATGCATCGCTGCCCCTTATCAAGATCTCAACCCTTACAACCCTTGTCTTAGTCTCCTATTTTTCTACAGCCTTTGCTCTAAGAACTCAGATGCTGATCTTTGTTGGCCTCTTAACAGCCATTTCCGCTATTTTTTGGGGGTGGAATCGAGTTCCAGATAGTTTACCTGCCATCGCAACCGATCCTACCATGTCGTTTTGGGTGGCCTTTTCCATGTTTTTCCCAGCGACAACCGGGATTGAAAGCGGAATGTCGATGTCGGGGGATTTAAGAAACCCAGCCCGCTCGCTGCCTATCGGCACCATTGCCTCCGTCCTTACCGTTTTTGTCCTTTATTTCAGCATTGCCCTGTTTTTATCGCATCATGCAAGCTCCGACATGCTCAGGGGCTATCCATTCTTGCTCTACTATACAAATCACTTTCGCCCCCTGATTTTAATCGGGCTTTGGACGGCATCGCTATCGAGCGCGCTTGGAGCCATTTTAGGAGGCCCAAGGGTGATGCAAGCCATTGCAAAAGATGGCATTTTGCCAAATTTTTTGGCCAAAGGACATGGCCCAAGTGGGCAACCCCGTAGCGCCACCATCGTCGTCTACTCTTTGGCTTTGGTCCTTCTGACATTTACGAGCATCAATCAAATCATCCCCATCATGACCATGGCATGTCTATTGTCCTACACGCTCATCAATTTCATCGCCTTCATGGAAAGTTTTATCCGCAATCCGAGCTGGCGCCCCACGCTCAGAGTGCCACCTGCCATCTCTCTTGTCGGCGCAATCGGATGCTTAAGCGCCATGTTTTTGATCAATTCGGGTGCGGCTTTTACAGTTTTTCTACTTTTAGTGGCTCTTTGTTTTTGGACATCGCAAAGAAAGCTTACTGCGAACTGGGAAGATATTCGCTATAGCATCTATTCCTACTTTATCCACAAAGGCACGGTCAAGCTCAGCAATCTCGAAACAAATGCTAAAAACTGGCGCCCCCATATTCTCGCTCTCTTTGATTCTGCAAATGTGCGTAAAAACCTGGTCTTCTTCGCCCATGCGATCAATCAGGAAAAGGGGTTTTTAACTTTCGGCGCCTCTTTAAAAGAGCAAGAAGCAGACACGGGGCCTAAAATCAAAACAGCACTCCAAGGATTTCGAGTTCCTTCCCACGTGCACATCAACACCTTTGACGACCCCTCTTTGGCCGCAGGTCAAATGATTAAGAACTATGGTTTTGGGCACTTAAAACCCAATACGATTTTCTTTTCTCTGCCCTCCTATGAACCAAAGGAACTCTCTCGCCTGATCTTAGACATACACGCTCAGAAAAAAAATGTGGTTTTGCTCAAAGACGACCCTGTGCGAGACTATGTCTATGCGGACCCAGCGAGACAAAACAAGCAGATCGATCTGTGGTGGAGGGGCAAATATCCCGGCAACTTTGAGTTTTCCTTAGCACTTGCCTTTTTATTGCAGCAAAGCAAACTCTGGCCGTTTGCGCAAATTCAAATCAAGGTGATTGCCAAAAGCGAGCAAGAGCAAAAGGAATTGCTCGAGCGATTTGAAAAATACCGCGAAAAACTGCGCATTAAAAACCTACAATTTACTCCCATGCTCCGCCCAGATGGAGATTTTTTTACAAATCTCACCAGCGAATCGCGCCATCGAGATCTGACTTTCTTGGGGTTAAAACAACCAGAACCAGGATGCAGTGCAGATGAGTATGCAACCTATTTTGAAACGCTACTGGATAAAACAAAAGACATTGACAACATCGCCTACGTATTGGCAGGAGAGTCGGTGCAATTTAGGAAGATTTTTCTATGAGAGATTTTTTCCAAGGAGCCACCTACGAATTTGTTTGGAGTATTGAACTCGCATTTTTGCTCCTTTTCCTCTTTGGCTTCCGCTTCCTGATTCATCGCTGGATCTTTGTCCGGCAGAACATGCCTGGCAAAGTGAAAAGCTGGCATCAGTGGTTTCACTATGCTGCAATCACCCCGATGCGCACCCTTGCCTGGGTCCTATTTGGGCTGTTATTGATCGACATCTCTTCTCGTCATTTTCAGCCAACCACTCCTTTCAACCTCGTCCCCCTACACAAAATCGCCCTGATCAGCTGTCTTCTTTGGTCAGTACTGCGATGGATCTCTATTTTTCAAAAAAATGTGCTCCTCAAAGAGCCTCTTGCTACCCGAAAAGGCTTCAGCCACACTCTCGCAAAGCTCTTTTCCGCCTTCGTGGTTTTTGCTTTTATTTTAGTGGCTTTGCAAGTCTTTGGACTCGACATCACCCCTCTTGTCACATTCGGGGGGATTGGGATAGGCGCTTTGGCTTTGGCCACTAAAGACATCGTCGCGAATTTTTATGGCGGATTTATGATCCAACTATCGGGCTCTTTTGCAGTTGGCGATCAAGTGAGTTTGCCTCACAAAAACATCCTCGGATGGATCGAAGAGATTGGTTGGTATTTTACCACAATTCGAGATACAGAAAAAAAACCTATCTATCTGCCGAATGCCCTCTTTTCCACTGAATATCTCGTCAATTTCTCTCGGATGACCCACCGATGTATCGATGAAACTCTTGCGATCCGCACAGAAGATATTTCCAAAATTGAGTCCTTAGCCAAGCAAATTCAGCAATACCTGACAGCTCATCCCCAGATAGATGCAAACGAACAAACGAGCGCCTTTATCTCTGAATTAAAGCCTTATGCCATCCACTTAAATATCCGCGCCTACACAAAAACTACCGATTTGCAGCAGTTCTTGCAGCTCAAACATACCCTCCTAATCCACATCTATACACTCATCCAACAAGCGGGGGTTCGCTCAACCCTAACAATTATGGATTTGCTGGCAGAGCGCCTGGCGACATCCAACGCCACTGTCTGATTTCTGGCATATCTTCGCCATACTTCACGATATACTCTTTATGCCGAATGAGCTGATCGCGCAGCCACTGTTTAAGCTCTGCTGTTCTTTCCACGTTTGCAACTCGATCAAGCACGTCACCTGCCAAGTGGAATCGATCGATGTCATTGAGCACGCACATATCAAAGGGCGTTGTCGTGGTCCCCTCTTCTTTGTAACCTCTTACATGCAAGTGCTGGTTAGTTCTTCGATAGGTAAGCCGATGGATAAGCCAAGGATAACCGTGAAAGGCAAAAATGATCGGTTTATCTTTGGTGAATAAGAGATCGTAATCGCGATCGCCAAGCCCATGGGGATGCTCGCTTTGGGGTTGCAAAGTCATCAAATCGACAACGTTGATCACCCGAATTTTCAATTTAGGGGTGTGTTTGCGCAAAATTTCGACAGCTGCCAGCGTCTCAATCGTGGGAACGTCTCCTGCACACGCCATGACGACGTCGGGATCGGCTCCGTTGTCATTGCTCGCCCATGCCCAAATCCCAAGTCCCTCTGTACAATGCTCCACAGCCGCTGCCATATCGAGCCATTGGGGTTGGGGTTGTTTGCCAGCGATAATCACGTTGACAAAGTTGCGGCTACGCAAACAGTGATCTGTGACAGAAAGAAGCGTATTGGCATCCGGAGGAAGATAGACGCGGACGATGGAGGCTTTTTTATTGACCACATGATCGATAAAGCCGGGATCTTGATGGCTAAATCCGTTATGGTCTTGTCTCCAAACATGAGACGTGAGCAAGTAATTGAGCGATGCAATGGGGCGGCGCCAGGGAAGATCCTTGCATACTTTAAGCCATTTGGCATGTTGATTGAACATGGAGTCCACGATGTGGATAAATGCTTCATAACACGAAAAAAAGCCGTGTCTTCCGGTCAGCAAATATCCTTCTAGCCATCCTTGACACAGGTGCTCGCTCAACACTTCCATGACCCGTCCATCGGGCGCTATGTGATCGTCCGTCGCTAAAATTTTGGCAGTCGATGTGCGATTTGTCACATCAAAAAGAGCGCTCAGGCGATTAGACGCCGTCTCATCGGGACCAAATACCCGAAAGTTTTTCTCCTCCATATTGAGCTGCATCACATCGCGCAAAAAACCACCCATCACCCGCGTCGCTTCTCCCAATTGGGCTCCAGCAGAAGTGACAGCCACAGCATATTTTCGAAAATCGGGAAGTTTTAAATCGCGCAAACGAATCCCTCCATTAGCATAGGGACTGGCCCCCATGCGCTTAGAGCCTTTAGGTGCAAGGGAGGCCAAAGAAGCGATGAGTCTTCCCTTTTCATCAAAGAGCTCCTCAGGTCGGTAACTTTTCATCCACTTTTCCAAGAGCTGAATGTGCTCTGGATGTTCTTGAAAGCCTGCCAAGGGCACTTGGTGCGCGCGAAATGTCCCCTCGATCGCGATCCCATCCACCTTCTTGGGCCCCGTCCAACCTTTGGGCGTGCAGAGCACCATCATCGGCCAAAGGGGACGCTTTTTAAACCCCTCTTTCCGAGCAGCGCTTTGGATGTCTCGGATCTCATCGAAGATTTGATCCAGCGTTTTGGCCATGATGGGGTGTAGTTTTAAAGGATCATCCCCTTCGACAAAATAGGGCTCATAGCCATAGCCGCGAAAGAGTTTTTGGAGCTCGCCCTTAGAAATGCGCCCGAGCACTGTCGGCTCTGCAATCTTGTACCCATTGAGATGCAAAATGGGGAGCACCGCCCCGTCGCGCGCAGGATTGAGAAACTTATTCGAGTGCCAACTCGTGGCCAAAGCCCCTGTTTCCGCCTCCCCGTCTCCAACAACACAAATGGCCACAAGATCGGGATTGTCAAAGACGGCGCCATAGGCGTGCGCAAGCGAATATCCAAGCTCTCCCCCTTCATTGATCGATCCTGGAGTTTGCGGCGCTACGTGGCTCGGTATCCCTCCCGGAAAAGAAAATTGCTTGAAAAGCTGCCTCATCCCCTCTTCATCTTGAGATACTTGAGGATAAATTTCGCTATAAGTCCCTTCCAAATAGGTATTTGCCACCAATGCGGGGCCTCCATGACCTGGACCTGTGATGTAGAGAAGATCCAAGGCGCGCATCTGAATCACGCGGTTGAGATGAACATAAATGAAATTGAGTCCAGGCGTTGTTCCCCAGTGGCCTAAGAGGCGCGGTTTGATGTGCTCTAAGCGAAGCGGCTGCTTTAAAAGGGGGTTGTCGTAAAGATAGATCTGTCCTACCGAAAGATAGTTGGCAGCGCGCCAATAGGCGTGCATCTTTTGCAATTCTTCAGAAAGGAGATGCTCCATAGACCCTTTTTTTCTCGCATCATACGTTTTGATCTGATATTTGCATAGACAATGGGACAAAAAAATATTTTAGTTTTAAATAGCGGCTCGAGCAGCATCAAATGCGCCCTCTTTCAATTTGCCTCCTCTCCTCAGATATGGAGCGCTCCCATTTGGGAAAAAGAAGTAGAGTGGCAAAACACAAAAAGCGCTGCATCTATCGAGGCGCAAATTAAAACGCTCTTGGTCAATAGATCCATTGATCTCATCGGCCATCGCGTGGTGCATGGCGGCAAAAGCTATGTGAAAACAACGCGCATCGATGCCAAGTTAAAAGCGCATATCCGCTCTCTTGAAACTTTGGCTCCCTTGCACAACAAGGCCGATTTAGTGGGTATCGATGCCTTAGCAAGGCTCTACCCGCAAGCGCCCCAATTTGCCGTATTTGATACCGCATTCCACAAAACCCTGCCAGAGGCCGCCCGAGTATATCCCGGTCCTTATCAATGGTACGAAGAGGGAATCCAGCGCTTTGGCTTTCATGGCATCAGCTTCCAATACTGTAGTCGCAAAGCTGCCGAAATGTTGGGGGTTATGCCGCAGAAGATGGTCATTTGCCATCTGGGATCTGGCGCCTCTTTATGCGCTTTGCAAAATGGCGTAAGCATCGACACGACAATGGGATTTACCCCCTTAGAAGGGGTGATGATGGGCACGCGATCGGGCACTATCGATCCCGGCATTCTCTTGTATCTTTTACAAAGTTGCACACCGCAACAGATTGCAGAAACGCTTTATCACAAATCGGGTCTTTTAGGAATTTCTGGCATTTCTAGCGATATGCGCGATGTGCTTAGATGTGCCCAAAAAGCAGACGCAAGAGCGCAACTTGCAATCGATATGTATGTCCATCGACTCAGCTGCGCAATTGGCGCCATGAGCGCCTCTTTGCAAGGACTAGATAGCCTTGTTTTCACAGGCGGCATCGGAGAAAATGCGGAGCAAATTCGCAACAAGGTGTGTCAAAAGCTGGCCTTTTTAGGCATTTCCTTACCGCAAAATCCACAAAATCCTGGCGATTGCATCCTTTCTCGCTCTCAAGTTCAAGTGCTCCTCATCCACACACAAGAGGCTTTTGAAATCGCCAAAGAGTGTTGGGAGACATTCCATGCAATCCATTGAAGATCTATTTCGCCAATTGCAATCCAGGCCATCAGGTCTTTCCCAAGAGGAGGCCAAGCTCCGATTGCAGCAAGAGGGTCCCAACCTGCTTGCAGAAAAAAAAGAGCACCCCCTTTTGAAATTCTTTTTCTACTTTTGGGGCCCCATCCCATGGATGATTGAAATCGCCGCCATTCTCTCGGCTGTGCTACACCATTGGGCCGATTTATACATCATTTCTGTGCTGCTTCTCGTCAATGGGTTGGTTGGGTTTTTCGAAGAATTTCAAGCAGGCAATGCCGTAGCAGCACTTAAAAAAAGGCTCGCTTTAAAAAGCCTTGTGAAAAGAGATGGCAATTGGACAGAAATAGAAAGCGCGCAGCTTGTGAGAGGAGATCTCATCCGTCTGCGTTTAGGAAATATTGTGCCAGCCGACGCGACGCTCATCGAAGGAGATTATCTCACCATCGATCAATCGGCTCTCACTGGGGAATCTTTGCCAGTCACCAAAAAGCCAAGCGACCCGATCTTTTCTGGATCCATCGTCAAACAAGGAGAAATGCAAGCCCTTGTCACTGCCACAGGGGAAAATACCTACTTTGGGAAAACCGCCACACTTGTTGAAAAAGCAGGATCTGTATCCCATTTTCAAAAGGCGGTGTTGAAAATTGGCAAATACCTCATCACCATCAGCCTATTTTTAGCTCTCGTACTCACTACCGTGCAGCTTTTGCGCGGAGACTCTTTCTTTGAGCTTCTCCAATTTGTCCTTATTTTGATTGTCGCATCCATCCCTGTGGCCATGCCTGCTGTCTTATCGGTCACGATGGCTCTCGGCGCCCTCAAGCTCTCTAAACTCAAAGCCATTGTCACTAAATTGGAGTCGATTGAGGAGATGGCAGGCGTAGAGATCTTATGCTGCGATAAAACAGGGACCTTGACCCAAAATAAGCTGAAACTCGGCAATCTCATTACCTTCGAAAACAAAGACCCCAAAGCACTGCACATTTGTGCTTCTTTAGCCTGCAAAGCAGAAGACCTCGATCCCATCGACATGGCCATTCTCAACGGCTTTGCAGACACCAATCTCCTCAGTGCATTTCACCAAATTAAGTTCACCCCCTTCGATCCCATCTCTAAGCGCACCGAAGCTACCGTCATCGCCCCTGAGGGCAATACCTTTTACGTCACAAAAGGAGCCCCTCAAGTCATCTTAAATCTGTGCCAACCAGATCCTGCAGTGGCGCAAGAAATTAGCCAAAAAATCGAAGAGCTTGCGGCCATGGGATTTCGGACGCTTGGGGTTGCAAGCAGCGGCGATGAGAAACATTCGTGGCAATTTTTAGGACTTTTAACTCTTTCAGATCCACTCCGAGAAGACTCTAAAGACACCATTGCACGCGCCATTGAGCATGGCATCCAGATCAAAATGTTGACAGGGGATAATATCGCCATTGCAAAAGAGACTGCCAAGGAGCTGGCTATTGGGAAAAACATTTGCGTCGCCCAAACCATCGATAGCAACGAAATAGAAAATTGCGACGGCTTTGCCCAAGTATTTCCAGAGCAAAAATACGACATTATCAAGGCGCTGCAAGAGAAAAAGCGGATCGTTGGCATGACAGGAGATGGGGTCAATGATGCCCCGGCTCTCAAACAAGCGGATGTCGGCATTGCTGTGAGCGGCGCAACCGATGCCGCAAGATCTGCTGCAGCGCTCGTCCTCACAGCGCCGGGACTATCCGTCATTATCCGGGCCATTGAAGAGGCGCGCCGCATCTTTGAGCGGATGACAAGTTACAGCATTTATCGCATCGCAGAAACCATTCGCATCATGCTCTTTATGGTGTCATGCATCCTCGTCTACAATTTTTATCCCGTAACCGCCCTGATGATCGTATTGCTTGCGCTTCTCAATGATATCCCCATCATGACCATCGTGTACGATCATACCATTTTAGGCGCCAAGCCTGTGAGATGGCAAATGAAGAAGATCCTATGCATTGCCACGGCGCTTGGCCTTGTAGGCGTGCTAGAAACCTTCATTTTGATCGTCATCGCCCGCCATTTTTTTCACTTTTCGCTTCCTCAATTACAGTCCTTCATCTTTCTAAAACTCTCCATTGCAGGACACCTAACCCTCTTTATTGCTCGTACAAGACACGCCTTCTTTGCTCAACCTCACCCCTCCCCGATTCTCTTTGGCGCCATCTTAATCACTCAAATCATCGCAGCGCTCATCGTGGGATTTGGGATTTTCATCACAGCCGTCCCTTGGGGCTATATTGCCTTTTTATGGCTCTATGCAATTTGCTGGATGTTTGTAGAAGATTTTGTCAAAATCATGGCCTACAAACTATTGGAACGCATGCATCCGTGAAAAAGTTGTTGCAAGGCATTGCCGCCTTTAGAAAAAGCCTTACCGAAGAAAAGCGCCGCCTATTTGCATCGCTTGCTTTAGGGCAAAAACCCGACGCTCTATTAATCGCCTGCTCAGATAGCCGGGTCGTCCCCAACCTATTTGCATCGACAAACCCTGGAGATCTTTTCGTTTTGCGCAATATTGGCAACCTCATCCCTCCTTGCAACGATGCCTTTGACAATAGCGTCTCTGCAGCGCTCGAGTTTGCAACTTTTTCCCTCAATGTTCAAGACATCATTATTTGCGGCCACTCCGAATGCGGAGCTATGCAAGCCATTGCCGACATAGCTGCACAACCCGACACCCCAAAACCCGATCACCTTCGCGCTTGGCTCAGACATGGGCAAGGTGCATGTCATATACCTCCCCCCAATAGCCATTTATCTAAAGTCAACCAACTATCTCAAACAAATACCCTATTGCAATTACAGCATCTGATGAGCTACCCATTTATCCAAGAAAAAGTCGAGCAAGGCCGCCTCCATCTTCATGGCTGGTGGTTCGATATCGCCCAGGCAGGCGTGTACAGCTACGACCCACAAAGAAAAAAATTTATTTTGATTGAATAAGTGCGGATCGTGTAAGGAAAAGGAAAAAGGAGTTTGATATGCGATTTTTTACCTTACTAATCACATGCATGGCTCTCGCCTCTTGCGCATCGCCCAATTGGCCAAATAGAGACGAGTCTCGCGATTGCGATTGCCGATGCCACCCAGCCTGCAAACAAGACAACTATCATTGCGGTTGCAAAACGAGTTGCGGTTGTAGAAATTAGCGCCGCATTCAGTCTCTAGCGCAAGTAGCATAGTCCCGACTTCCGCACTTTGATTTAAGAGGTAGTTGATTTTCAGATGCTTG